>QCNA01000006.1 GCA_003213375.1 Prochlorococcus sp. AG-424-A03
GTTAGCTCCAATTAATTCCTCTCCTTCTAAATTTTTATCTGCCCATTCTTTTAGAATAGGAGATAAATGAGCGAGAGTAGTTCCTCCTCCAGGTACAATTCCTTCCTCAACAGCTGCTTTTGTTGCATTAATAGCATCCTCAAGACGAAGCTTTTTATCCTTCATCTCAGTTTCAGTAGCAGCCCCAACCTTAATCACTGCTACACCTCCAGCTAATTTAGCAAGACGTTCTTGAAGCTTTTCTTTATCATATGAGGAATCTGTTTCATCCATTTGCTTCTTAATTTGATCACATCTTGCTTTAACTGCTTGCTCATTACCTTCAGCTACAATAGTTGTAGTCTCTTTATTGATAGTTATTCTTCTACCAGTTCCGAGCATATCTAAGGTAGCATTCTCCAATTTCAAGCCAGCATCTTCAGTAATAAGTTGTCCATTAGTTAAGACAGCCATATCTTCAAGCATGGCTTTTCTTCTATCACCAAATCCAGGAGCTTTTACTGCAGCAACATTTAACACGCCTCGTAATCTATTGACTACAAGAGTTGCTAAAGCCTCTTTTTCAATATCTTCTGCAATAATGACAAGTGGTTTACCAGTTTTAGCTATTTGTTCCAAAACGGGAACTAAATCTTGCACTAGGGCAATTTTTTTATCAGTAAGGAGAATATATGGTTCATCTAAAACAGCCTCCATTCTCTCTGTATCTGTTGCGAAGTAAGGTGAGATATAGCCTTTATCAAAGCGCATCCCCTCAGTAACTTCTAATTCAGTAGTCATTGATTTTCCTTCTTCTAAGGAAATAACACCTTCTTTACCAACTTTATCCATAGCATTGGCAATCATTTTACCAACTTCTTCATCGTTTCCAGCAGCAATAGTTCCACATTGAGCTATAGCATTACTATCGCTAATAGGTTTGGAATTCTCTTGAATTTTACCAACTAGAAATTCAGTCGCTTTATCAATTCCTTTTTTCAAGGTAATTGCATTAGCTCCTGCAGCAACGTTTCTCAACCCTGCTTTAACCATCGCATGAGCTAAAACAGTGGCTGTTGTTGTACCATCCCCAGCTGCATCATTAGTTTTTGAAGCAGCTTGTCTGATTAAAGCAACCCCTGTGTTTTCAATGTGATCTTCTAATTCGATCTCTTTAGCGATTGTGACACCATCATTGATAATTTGTGGAGCACCAAATTTTTTCTCTAGTACAACATTTCTTCCTTTTGGTCCAAGCGTTACAGCCACAGACTCAGCAAGGATATCGATTCCTCTCTCGAGCGCTCTACGAGCTTGCTCATTGTAAATAATTCTTTTAGCCATGTTTAGGCAGTGATTTAGTAATAAGTTTTAATAATTTTTGAAACAAATATTTTAGCTTACTACAGCTAAAATATCCTTTTCTGAGAGCAAGACATATTCATCTCCTCCCAATTTTATGTCTGTGCCAGCATATTTGCTGTACAAAACTTTATCGCCAATACTCACTTCTGGAGTTTGTCGAGAACCATCGTCATTAAGTTTGCCAGGGCCCACCTGAGCAACTTCTCCAACCTGTGGTTTTTCTTTAGCTGAATCAGGCAAAAGAATGCCCCCAGCAGTTTTTTCCTCAGATGCGGAAACTTTAATAAATATTCTATCTCCCAGTGGTTTTACTGTAGAGACTGTAAGTGAAACAGCTGCCATAGATTAATGGAGGATCATGATTGAGACGCTTTGCGCCATAAAAATGGAAAGAGAAATTCTCCATCCGTATCATCAACAACATAATCTGCAAAGCGGCAATTAAACCATACTTAAACTGTGCGGGTGGCCGAACCCATTTAACGAATCTACCCATGAGGTGGTAGTATTTTCGGATTATGAGCTGTTTAAATCAGCTATTCATCACCAATCAATAAAAAATGGTAGCAACTCCATCAACTTCTTCACAAACAAAGGGCGTAGTACGTCAAGTAATTGGTCCAGTTCTAGATGTGGAATTTCCAGCCGGGAAATTGCCCAAAATATTAAATGCTTTAAGAATTGAAGCTAAAAATCCAGCGGGACAAGACATAGCGCTCACTGCAGAAGTCCAACAGCTCCTAGGTGACCATAGAGTTAGAGCAGTGGCAATGAGTGGCACAGACGGCCTTGTAAGAGGTATGGAGGCAATCGACACAGGAGCGCCAATATCTGTACCTGTAGGAGAAGCAACGTTAGGAAGAATATTTAATGTTTTAGGAGAACCAGTAGATGAACAAGGTCCAGTAAATACTAAAGATACTGCTCCAATTCATAGAGCTGCGCCAAAGTTAACTGACCTAGAAACTAAGCCAAAAGTTTTTGAAACTGGTATTAAAGTTATCGACCTTTTGGCTCCTTACAGACAAGGAGGAAAAGTTGGATTATTCGGAGGTGCTGGTGTTGGGAAGACAGTTCTTATTCAAGAATTAATTAATAACATCGCAAAGGAGCATGGTGGAGTTTCCGTTTTTGGGGGTGTAGGAGAAAGAACTAGAGAAGGGAACGATTTATATGAAGAATTTAAAGAATCTGGAGTTATCAATGCAGATGATTTAACTCAATCAAAAGTTGCCTTGTGTTTTGGACAGATGAATGAGCCACCTGGTGCAAGAATGAGAGTAGGCTTATCAGCACTTACAATGGCCGAACATTTTAGAGATGTGAATAAGCAAGACGTCCTACTTTTTGTTGATAATATTTTTAGATTCGTTCAAGCTGGTTCTGAAGTATCTGCATTACTTGGAAGAATGCCTTCGGCTGTTGGATACCAACCGACTCTGGGAACTGATGTTGGTGAATTGCAAGAAAGAATTACATCTACATTAGAAGGTTCAATAACATCTATCCAGGCTGTTTACGTACCTGCTGATGACCTAACAGACCCTGCTCCAGCTACAACTTTTGCCCATTTAGATGCAACTACCGTACTTGCTAGAGCTCTTGCAGCTAAGGGAATTTATCCAGCAGTTGATCCATTAGACTCAACGAGCACTATGTTACAACCATCAGTTGTTGGCGATGAGCATTACAAAACAGCCAGAGCTGTTCAATCAACTTTACAAAGATACAAAGAACTTCAAGATATCATTGCAATTCTTGGTTTAGATGAGCTTTCAGAAGAAGATAGATTAACAGTCGACAGGGCCAGAAAAATTGAGAAATTTCTCTCACAACCTTTCTTCGTCGCAGAAATATTTACAGGAATGTCTGGTAAATATGTAAAATTAGAAGATACCATTGCTGGTTTCAATATGATTTTGTCAGGTGAATTGGATGATTTACCAGAGCAGGCTTTTTACCTAGTTGGTAATATTGATGAAGTTAAAGCAAAGGCTGAAAAAATAAAATCAGAAAAATAAATATTTAAATATATGTATATATTTAACCTTCAATAATTTTAAATTAATGGCAATTTCTCTAAAAGTTTTAGCTCCTAATAAAAATGTTTATCAAGGCGAAGCTGAAGAAGTAATTCTTCCTAGTACTACTGGTCAAATTGGTGTACTACCAGGACACATCTCTTTAGTTACTGCTATAGATATTGGCGTTTTAAGGCTAAGAATGAATTCCCAGTGGAAATCAATAGCTCTTATGGGAGGCTTCGCTGAAATTGAATCAGATGAAGTTATTGTTCTAGTGAATAATGCTGAAATTGGTTCTGAAATTAATGTTCAAAATGCTGAACAAGATCTTAAAGAAGCAAAATTAGCAATTAGTAAATTTTCTGAAAATGAAAAAAATCCAGAGAAAATTAAAGCCTTGAAAGAGGTTTCAAAGGCTGAGGCTAGAATTCAAGCTGCAAAGAACTAATATTTAAGCGGTTCCACAAAAAGTTACTTCGGGAAACTTTAATTTGGCTTCTTCTAATTTTTTTGTCTTACCTTCTTCTTGCCAATAATTTATCACTTCAGTAGCTTTATTCAATATCTCTACTCTTTCATTATCTGTAATCCAACCTTTATTCTCAAGTTCACTTTTTAATTTTTCCCAAGCATCATCTCTTGGCCAAAAATAATAAGCAGTAAGAGGACTTGGGCCTCCACCTACTATTTGATCAACTGCTAAAGCCACATTATCAGGTAACCATAATACTTTAATTATGAACCTTCCCTCATCAGGTTTAGGGGTATAACCTGTAGGGACCCCATCTTCATCAATTGTGGCAGCTGCCAATACAGCTGTGGCACCCATCATTCCTGAATTAGGAGAAGAATATTTAGAGTTTGGTGCATCACTCTTTTTTTCTATTGAATTTTGATTTAACTTATCTGATGAGTTCATTCACTTTTTTATATTTAATAAATAATTTATCAGTTTATGGTCACATTTTGATTGATTTATTCAAAATTTCTTGATTTAAGTTATTTATAACTCCCAAAAAGGATTTTTATCTATCATGAGATACTTCATAAAAATCATAAATAGTGGCTTCCAATGAATCCCAAAGATCTTTTGGGATATCGTTTTCTTCTGCGAACATGCCAAGCTGACTGGCTAACCCTCTTGCTTGCGAAAGTTTTGAATCATATGAATTGGACTTATTCATTTTTGAGCTTTAAACTTAATAAAAAATAAATCTATTAACTTAATAAGTCAAATTTCAAAATTCTAAATCAGAAATTTCTTTTAATGCAGCAATACTTAAAACATCTGGATTTGTATCTTTAACTAGGACATCATCCTCTATTCTTATCCCTATGCCTTTCCATTTCTCATCTATAGGGGGTTGTCCCTCAGGGACTGGGATTCTATCACTTATATAGATCCCAGGTTCTACCGTAAGAATCATTCCATTCTGTAATGGCACTTCATAATCCCCCATTCTATATGCTCCAACATCATGTACATCTAAGCCGAGCCAATGTCCAGTTCTATGCATGTAAAGATGTTTATAGGATTGATTCTCAATAATCTCCTCAGTACTGCCAGACAATAAACCAATTTCCTTTAATCCCTCTATAAGAATAGTTAAAGCAACATCATGAACAGCACTAGAGTTCGATCCCTTGACAGCACTTTTGATTGCATTTTTCTGAGCCCTTAATACTATTTCATAGATAACTTTTTGCTCACTAGAAAATTTACCACCTATCGGAATAGTTCTTGTTATGTCTCCATTGTAATAATCAATAAGTGAGCAGCCAGCATCCACCAATAATAAATCTTCCTTCTTCAATGGTGAGTTATTTGAAGTGTAATGCAAAATACAGGCATTATCTCCTGAAGCAACGATAGAATTATATGCAGGTCCTCTGGCTCCTTTTTCCAAAAAGAATCCCTCTAGAAGACCCTGAATTTGCCTTTCATTTTTCTTTGATGAGATAGATTCTCTTACTAGTTCATGAGCTTCTGCTGAAATTTGTATAGCCTCTCGCATTCTCTTTATTTCAAATTCACTTTTGATTAATCTCATCTCATTTAAATAAATCTCTGGAGATTTTATAGAGTTTGCACCAATACCTGATCTTGATCGATTTTCAAGTTGTTGTGAAAATATCTCAAGTACTATTTTCTCAAATAATGGATACTTACCTATTGAAAAAACAATTTCATCGGAACCATTTATATAACCTGGAAGTAAATCTCTTAGTTCGGTTATTGAGTGAGCCTTATCAGCCTTAAACTCTTTTTCTGCGCCTTCTAAACCCCATCTAAAGCCATGCCAGACTTCACTTATAACATCTTTGGGCGCGACAAACATAATAAATCTTTCTCCCTTTGGCTTATGCGATAAGAAAAGAGCAATTGCATCCGGCTCATCGAAACCAGTTAAATACCAAAAATTACTATCTTGTCTAAAAGGGTATTCACAATCGGCATGATGCTTTACAAGATTAGCTCCTGGAATAATAGCAGCTTTTCCATCTAATTTATTCAAGAAAATTTCTCTTCTTTCTTCAAAAACTTTATGGTCAGGTTGAAACATAAATTCTGTATTGGCGCGTTTTAAAAAAAAATGGAAGAATTAAAGCAGATTTAGTAACTAATCTACCTTAATGGAACCAAGTGTTTACGGATTATTTTTACTTATCATAATTATTTTAATTGGATCAGCATGTTGTTCGGGAGTAGAAGCAGCTTTTTTAGCTGTAAATTCAATTAGGATTTTAGAAATTGCCTCTAGACAAAAGCCAAAAAGTTCTGCAAATCAACTTCTAAAACTTAGAAAACATCTTGGACGCACATTAACTGTAATTACTATTACTAATAATGGATTTAATATTATTGGCAGTCTTATTTTAGGAGTATACGGAGCATTGGTAATTAATAGCAGTTTCGGTTTAACCCTTTTTTCAGTAGCTTTTTACATACTTGTTGTTTTAGTAGGAGAAGTACTCCCAAAAGCTCTTGGCACAAGATTTTCAGTTCAAATAGCACTATTATCTGTTCCTATCTTGCGAATATTAAATACCTTAATGAGGCCATTCATAATATTAATTGAACAGATATTTCCAGTTATTACAGCAGAAAATGAAATTTCAACTGATGAAGAAGAAATTAGACAGATGGCAAAAATTGGAAGTCAGAAAGGTTTGATAGAGGCTGATGAGGCAGCAATGATATTTAAGGTTTTTCAATTAAATGACTTAAAAGCAAAAGACCTAATGACCCCTAGAGTATCAGCACCTTGTCTTGATGGCTCATCAAATCTTGATGAAATTTCAAAACTCATTATGTCTGACAGCTCTCCATGGTGGGTTATTTTGGGAGATAAAGTTGACAAAATACAAGGAGTAGTCAAGCGTGAGAAAATGTTGGCTGAGTTAATTAATGGGGAAAATAAAAAATTATTATCAGAAATTTGCGAACCAGTGGACTACATTCCTGAAATGATTAAAGCAGATCAATTATTAACTAAATTTGACAAGAATCATAAAGGAGTGAAAGTAGTAGTAGATGAATTCGGGGGGTTCGTGGGAATTATTGGTGCAGAAGCTGTGTTATCTGTATTAGCAGGTTGGTGGAAAAATAAATCATGAAACATTTTAAAATTAAAGAAAATTATTTACTATTAAAAAAATGGTGGGAGACTTTTGATCTTACCAATTATGAAAAAAGTTTTCTTAATAGAGAAATAATTTCTTTTAATCAACAACTTATAAGACTCAAAGAAAAAAAATTAAGAATTGGCGTATATGGTAAATCAGGTGTAGGAAAATCTTCTGTTTTAAATTCTTTATTAAAAAAAGACATCTTCAAAACAGATATTATTAACGGTACCACAAAGGAAATACAATCAGAAACTTGGACTCTTAAAGATCAAACACTCAATAGTTTAGAGCTGCTAGATTCTCCAGGATTTGATTTCTGCAATATTAAATTCCCAGATAAAGTATACTCTTACATAAATCATTCAGATCTTATTCTTTTTATAGTTTCGGGAGATTTAAATAGAAATGAGTTAAACGAAATCAGATCTTTTATAAAAGATGGAAAAAAAATTATTTTAATTTTAAACAAAATCGATCTATTTAATAAAAATCAATTAAAAGAAATAATTGAAAATATAAAGTTTAAGCTTCCAAAAGATTTAAATATTCCAATAATCATTAATAAAAAAAACAATCTTAAATATTACTTAGCAAAATTAATCAATCAATATGGTGAGATACTATTAACACTAAATTCTATTCAATTAGCTGACAAATTGTTTCTGAAAATAAAAGAGCAAAGATTGAAAAAGAGGCAGAAATTAGCTCAATCAACTATTGGTAAATTTTCGACTATAAAGGCATCCGCAGTAGCTCTTAATCCTTTTATTTTATTTGATGTTGCTGGTAGTTTTGCACTAGATACTGCATTGATTAGCGAATTAAGTAAGATTTACGGCTTAAAGTTGAAAGGTGAATCAACAAGAAAAATATTTAAAAATATATCCATTAATAATTTATGTTTGGGGATAACTCAAGTCGGCGTTAATACCTCTTTCAACCTTATTAAGAAACTAATTCTTTTAACAGCACCTTTTACTTACGGGCTTTCATTATTACCCTATGGACCCATAGCAATTATTCAAGCCGCAATCGCGATTCATTCTACAAAAATCCTAGGTAAATTAGCAGCAAAAGAGATATTTATAAGAAGCAAAGCTTCTTATATAGAACCTGCTATTTTGATCCAAAATATGAATTTTAATGACCCAGAGATTTTTAACTACATAAATATTTATTTTTCAAATAGAAATTTAAATAATAATTTTGTTAGTTTTCTACCTTAAAATTTAAAATGGAAAAAAGCATTGCTTTATTTGGTACGAGTGCCGATCCGCCTACAATTGGACACAAAAAAATTCTTGAAGAATTATCCAAAATTTATGCTTTTACCATTAGCTATGTAAGCAACAACCCCAAAAAATCGCACATAGAGGATATCTCAATTCGTAGTTATTTATTAAAAACTCTCATTGATGATTTAGATAATCCAAAAATTTTATTTAATCAAAAAATAAGTAGCGAATGGGCAGTAGAGTCAATCAAAAAATGTAAAGAAATTTATAAATTTAATAATTTAGATTTTGTTATTGGGAGTGATTTAATTAAAGATATTTTCTACTGGAAAAATTTCGACAAAATTATTTTAGAGGTAAGTTTTTTTATAATTTTAAGAGAGGGTTATCCTGTTGAATCAAATACTCTTAAAATGTTAGAAACTTATAAAGTAAAATTTAAGATTTCAACCATCAAAACTCCAAACATTTCAAGTTCTAAGTTTAGATTAAATTTTAATTGTTCTAATTTACCGTCGTCGTTAATAGATATAGTTAAGAAGAATAATTTATATGAATCCATCAAATTAGTTGAATGAAATTCTTACTTGCCCAAATAAATCCAGTTGTTGGAGATTTAGAGGGCAATGCAAAAAAAATACTTAATATTGCTTCGAAAGCTAACTCAATTTCTGCTGATTTTGTTCTTACTCCAGAATTGTCATTATGGGGATATCCAGCAAATGACTTACTTTTTAAAAAAAATTTAATCAATAATCAATACCAAATTCTTGATAAATTAGCTCTAGACATTAATAAAAAATATGGAAACTTAAGCATCTCAATCGGAATAGCTGAGATAATAAATGATTCTTTTTTTCCTAATCTTTATAATTCTATTGCTTTAGTTGAGGGCGGTGAATGGAAAATAATTGCTCGGAAAATTATTCTTCCCACGTATGAAGTATTTGATGAGAAAAGATACTTTAGATCAGAAGAAAAAGTTTCCGTATTGATTAAACAAATTAAAAATAAAACTTGGCGACTTGGCTTTACTATATGTGAGGATTTATGGGTCAACAAAGATATAGAAGGTAGAGGAATCCATAGAAAAAATCCCATTATTGATTTAAAGAAAAAAAAAGTTGATATTTTAGTAAATTTATCAGCCTCCCCATATACTCTGAAAAAGTTAGAGCTAAGATCCAAGGTCTCCAGTTTTGCTGCACAATATCTTCAAGTACCGCTTATTTATGTCAACCAGATTGGAGCAAATGATAATTTAATTTTTGATGGAAATAGTTTTATTCTTGATAAGAATGGATCTAAAATTAAGCAACTAAAATCTTTTTCGGAAGATCTCTCCAGCTGGGAAATTGAGCAAACAAAACCTGAAAAAAATGAATTTGAAAACTCCGAAATGTCATCAATTTTTGATGCATTAGTCCTTGGTGTTAAAGATTATGCAAAAAAATGTGGATTTAAAACAGCTCTAGTTGGATTAAGTGGTGGTATTGATTCAGCACTTGTCTCAGCAATTGCTACAGCGGCTCTAGGAAGTGATAATGTTTATTGCGTTTCAATGCCCTCTAAGTGGAGCTCATCTCATTCGAAGAGTGATGCAAAAGATTTAGCAAGAAGATTAAAGATAAGTTTCAAGAGCATTCCAATTGAAAACTTGATGACCTCTTTTGAAGAATCATTTATAAAAACCATATCTTTCGAGATGGCTGAAATAACAAATCAAAATATTCAGTCAAGGATAAGAGGCACACTTCTTATGGCTTTAGCAAATCAAGAAAAGCATTTGTTACTCTCAACAGGCAATAAATCAGAACTAGCGGTAGGATATTGCACACTTTATGGTGATATGAATGGGGGATTATCTGTAATTGGGGATTTATATAAAACTAATGTTTTTAAATTATGCAATTGGCTTGATAGTGAAGATTCAATAAATCATAGAAAGTTATATATGTTAGATACTAATAAAGATATAATTGGAAAAAATATACGTACGAAAGCTCCAAGTGCCGAATTAGGTCCTGATCAATTAGATACTGATTCTCTCCCACCTTATTCTATTTTAGATAATATTCTTAAAGGAATTATTGAAGAGAAAAAAGATTTACAACAACTAGAAGAAGATGGTTATAAAAAAGATTTAATTTTAAAAATTATCTCACTCATAAAAAAAGCGGAATTTAAAAGAAAGCAGGCTCCTCCAATCTTAAAACTAAGCAGTCAATCATTAGGAAGTGACTGGAGAGTTCCCATAGCAATATCTTATTAATCAATATAAGAACACTGTTGGATTTTTTTTAAAGGCCGTTTAACTGAATCAAGGTTGATACCTTTTTTGATAGCAAGAATTATGCCTGCAGCTTCTAAATAATTATCAACTTCAAAAAGATTGGGATAATTATAAAACTCATTAGTCACTTTTAATGTATTTTGATTTTTTACAGAGATAATATTTAAACCTTTTTCAATCCCTGCTAGTACTGCTTCTCCACCTAATGCACCATTAGGAACAACAATAGATTCAATCTGATCAGGGTGTAGTGATATTGATTCATTTTTAACCGGCAATTCAACAATGTTAGGTGCATTGCTTAACCCAATCAGTACTGAAGGTAAAAAGGTGTATCCTATGTCTTCTGCAGCTGCACGAGGATCTAAATTTTCATTCAATTCAATTGGATTTAAAGCAGGTGCGTGAGCACAGGGAACTTTTAAAAATTTGCTTATTAAATGACTTATAACTGCTTCTACTCCAGCAATAGGATCAACCCCTTTCCCCTCTCGATAAATATTAGTTTCTAAAGAATCTTGATCATCTGGAAATTTCGCCACAATTGCTATTGCCGTAACTCCTTTTTCAATTAAACATTTTCCAGCATCAATTAGTGTATCAGGATTTTCAATTGTGCCACCACTGATTTTTGAAGAATCAGAATCAATAACTATATTTAATGGCTTTTTTGTAATCACATAAGAATGAACATTAATCCCTAAAGTAGAAACACATGCATCAGCAACTTGTAAATGTCTTACTAATATTTCTTTTTCAATGGCTGAATCAAAAATTATCCCAATTTTCTGTTGCTTTACCCTTTTTAAAGCGACTTCTCCTTTAGCAAGTCGGTCTAAACTATAACCCTCAACATAAAAAATATTTTTATCTTTTTCAGAAAGAGTACCGCCATTCATGACATTTGGATGAGTAATTAAACATCCACTGGCTGATGCTAATAATTTAGCGGTAGGAAGTGCATCCCCAGCAAAACCTCCTACTTCACAACCAATACCAGTTGGAACAATGAATATTGTTGGTGAATTTTCCATTATTTAATAATATTTCAATTTATATTTTTTAATTAGCTATGACAGCTTTAATTTTAAGTTTTTTTGTTCCAAAAGAGTCAATAGAATTTTGAATATCAACAATTGACCATCGAATTAAATCTCCTTTTTTTTCTAAATTTGTAATGATGAATTCCCTTAAATTTTTTAATTTTATTGAAACTGGCCAATCTAAATAATAATCAACTGAACTTAATTTCATTTTTGATATTTACCAAATTGATCATTATATAAATCATCTTCGACTTCTTTACCAATAACAATATTCAAATCTGACTTGGGGTATGCTACACACAAAAGTGCAAATCCCTTTTCTCGTAGATCATCATTTAATCCCATAGCATCTTCCTGATCTACGGATCCTTCCAATATCATGGATGCACAATCAGTACAAACTCCTGAACAACAACTACTTGGTAAATCTATTCCATTCATTTTTGCCGCTGAAATAATATCTTGATCCTCAGAACATAAAAAACTAAAAGTCTTTTGCTCAAATTGAACTTTGATATTGTATTCAGGCATATCCTAAATCTTATTGCTAAACTGCTGAACCTCCTACAACTTCTAATATTTCTTGTGTAATAGCTGCTTGTCTGGCTTTGTTATAGGTTAGATTCAACGTACTTGCTAATTCTTTAGCATTATCACTTGCATTATTCATAGCAGTCATCCTGCAAGCGAGTTCTGAAGCTGCCGACTCTTGAAGAGCTCTTAGTACCTGATTCTGTAAATATAATGGTAATAAGGAATCTAATAGTTGATCAGGACTTTGTTCAAAAACAATATCTGATGGCAACTTCTCTGAATCACTTTTTTCAATATTTGATTTTTCAACAAGTAATTTACTATCTTTTGTAGTCAACCTAAAAATTTCATCGTTTTCCTCAGCGATTCCTTGAGGGTCAAGTGGCAATAGTGTTTGAACGACAGGGGCACAGCTAACTAAAGTGATGAATTTCGTGTAAATAATTTCCACCCTATCAGAATTTTCTGAAAGAAATTCGGCTAAAATCTCATTTGTAACTCCTTCAGAATCCTTGACTGTGGGTACCTGTTCTAATTCTTTGAAAGTACTTTTAATTACATATCTATCCTTTCTATTTTGAAAATATCCTATGGCTTTCTTCCCTACCAAAATTAAATTTGGCTGATACCCTTGTTTGACTAATTCTGCGTATCTTATTTCTACCTTTTTTATAATATTTGTATTATAACCACCGCATAAACCTCTATCCGCAGTTATACAAACCAAGGAGATACTCTTTACTTCTCTCTTGGATAATAGAGGAGAGTCGACAGCCTCAAATTGTACTCTTGATTGAATATTTTCTAAGACTCGTGCAAGTTTATCTGCAAAAGGTCTACTTTTAAGAACTTGATCTTGAGCTCTCCTAACTTTTGCAGCTGCAACAAGTCTCATGGCCTCCGTTATTTTTCTTGTATTTTTAACGGAAACGATTCGATCTCTAATCTCTTTAAGATTTGCCATGGTATCTCCTAAATAAATTTAAACTGTGGCAAGCATTGATGATTTAACTTCATTTATCACATCTTTTAGCGTCGCTTCTAATCCATCATTTAATTTCTTTTCTTTAAGAATCTCTTCTATAAATTCCGCTTTATTTAACTTTAGGTATTCCCTAAGTTCAGTTGCAAATTTAGTAACATCTTCAACAGGTACCTCATCAATAAGACCTTTAACTCCTGCATAAACAACTGCAACTTGTTCTGCAAGGTTCAGCGGAGAGAATTGAGGTTGCTTTAATAATTCTCTTAGTCTTTTGCCTCGTTCAAGTTGTTGCTGAGTTGCTTCATCAAGATCAGATGCAAATTGAGAAAAAGCAGCTAGTTCATCAAACTGTGCGAGTTCTAATTTTAAAGTTCCTGCAATTTTTTTAATTGCTTTTGTCTGAGCGGCTCCTCCAACACGACTAACAGAAATACCAACATTAATAGCAGGTCTTAATCCTGAGTTAAATAAATCCGCACTCAAGAATATTTGTCCATCTGTAATTGAAATAACATTAGTTGGGATGTAAGCAGAGACGTCCCCTGCCTGAGTTTCAATAATTGGAAGAGCTGTCATAGACCCCCCTCCCATAGCATCAGAAAGTTTTGCTGCTCTTTCTAACAATCTACTGTGTAAGTAGAAAACATCTCCTGGATAAGCCTCTCTTCCTGGTGGTCTTTTTAAAAGAAGAGACATTTGTCTATAAGCCTGAGCTTGTTTCGTTAGATCATCATAAATAACGAGTGTTGCTTTACCCTGATACATAAAATGTTCAGCAATTGCTGCACCGGTATAAGGTGCTAAGTACTGTAAAGCAGCTGGTTCTGAAGCTCCTGCACTAACTACGACTGTATAATCTAGGGCTCCTCTCTCTCTTAATACCTCTACGATGTTTGCTACTGATGCTGACTTCTGACCAATAGCTACGTAAACACAAACTACGTCTTGACCTTTTTGGTTAATTATCGTGTCGATAGCAATTGCAGATTTTCCAGTTTGTCTATCACCAATAATTAATTCCCTTTGACCTCTTCCAACAGGAATCATTGCATCAATAGATGTGATGCCTGTTTGCATTGGTTCATGCACTGATCTTCTCTTGATTATTCCAGGAGCCATTTCTTCAATCAATCTAGTATCACTTGTTGGAATTTCCCCCTTCCCATCTATTGGTTGTCCGAGAGGGTTAACAACTCTCCCCTGCATTGCTTCACCAACAGGAACAGATGCAATTTTACCCGTGGACTTAACTTTACTTCCTTCTTGGACACCAAGTGCCTCTCCCATTAAAACGGCCCCAACGTTATCATCTTCAAGATTTAAAGCTATACCTTCGGTACCATCTTCAAATTCCAATAGCTCACCTGCCATGACCTGATCTAAGCCATATATTCTTGCAATGCCATCACCGATTTGCAGAACAGTTCCTACATTGCTAACACTTACAGATTGGTCATAATCAGTTATTTGCTGTTTTAAGATTGAACTGATTTCATCAGGGCGTATAGATACCATGGATTTAAGAATTTAAGGTTGATTAAAAATTTACTTGGAAAGGGATAAGCCAAGTTTTCTTATTTGTGAAGCAAGAGAAGCATCAATTACTTTTGATCCTACACTGGCGACGAAACCACCAATAAGAGATGGGTCGATTTTAGTTACAAGTTCTAATTTTTCAGTTCCAGCAATATTGATGACCTTTTTGGTAATTAAACCTTTCTGTTCATCAGTAAGCTCGACTGCAGAAGTAACAGTTGCCAAAGCAATATTACTATTTTCTCGGTAAATCTCTAAAAATCTATCAAGAATTGAAGTAAGGATTCCAATTCTTTGCCTATCAGCCAATAATTTTAAGAAATTCAATAAAGAAGAATTAACCTTTTCTGAAAAAATTTCATTAATGATTTTCTTCTTAGCATCTGTCTCTAAAATGGGAGAGGATAGTGCCTTCTCCAGTTCAGGGGAATCATTTATTAATTCCAAAAGTTGTTTAACTTCAGAAACCATCTCTTCAGTTTGCGATTTTTCATTCACAACTTGAAGTAATGCCTCTGCGTATGGTGTAGTAACTGAATTTAAAATTGGCATTAGTTTACCTCAATATTTTTAATTGATTGAGTTACCAGATTTTCTTGAGTTGTTTTATCAAGCCGATTTGGGAGAGAATCTAAAGCTTTCTTAATTGCCAGTTCTACAGCTTCTTTTCGAAGTTGAGAAATTGCTCTGGATGCTTCAGAACTCTCATCAGAGATTGCACTTTGTTTAATTCGTGCCATCTCCTCTATCGCTTTTTTCTCACTTTCCATTCTGATTGATTCAGATCTTTTAAGAGAATCTGCTTTTATTTGAGAAGCTTTTTCTTCTGCTGAAGATAAATCTTTCTTCGCCTTTTCTAAAGCTTGAGTTGCATTTAGGAGTCGATCTTCAGCATCTTTTAATTCAAGAAGGATTCCTTCTCTCCTTTTTTGAAGCATTTTACCTAGAAAACCTGGCAAAAATTTATAAAGACCGAAAACTACTACAGCCCAATTAAGGATATTGGTTTCGAATAAATTGAAGTTCAATCCAAAACCTTCTGTAGCTAAAAGAGTTAAATTCATTTTTCAAGAATCAATCTATTAACAATAAGTTCGCTTAGATCATCAGCCTGTTTAGAAAGTTGATCACGAGCAGCAGACGTCTGACTTTCAATTTCTAGTCTTGCTTTTTCTTTTGAAGCATTTGCTTCATTGTTGGCAAGTTCTAGTGCTTCCTTATAAAGCTTGTCAGACTCATTCTCAGCTTCGCTCACAATTCTTTGGGCTTCTGTACGAGCACTTTGAAGCTGAGTTAATAAATCAGCTTCTAATTTTTTAACCTCAGAAAGTTTATTTTTGGCCTCAATAATATTATTACTTACAAACTTTTCTCTTTTTTCTACAACATTGCCAACAGGCTTAAAAAAGAGAGAATTTAATATGTAAGTAAGCGCAACTACTTGTATTGCCATAAGTGGCAAAGTGGCATTTATGTCAAATAATCCACCTTCTGTAGCACCAAAAAAATTAAAGGCCAACATATGATTCAGTTGAAGTTAAAAAATTAAATTTAAATATTGCTAATAAGGATTAGAAGCAATATTAACTTTTAGGAAAAAGGATTCGCAAAAAGTAGTACCAAAGCCACAACTAATCCGTAAATTGTTAATGACTCCATGAAAGCGAAAGATAAAAGAAGAGTTCCTCTGATTTTACCTTCAGCTTCTGGTTGACGGGCAATACCCTCAACAGCACCTTGAGCTGCGTTACCTTGTCCAAGACCTGGGCCAATAGCACCTAGACCAACTGCTAAACCAGCAGCTACAACTGATGCAGCGGAAGTAATCGAATCCATAATTTTGAAATAAAGAGCTTAATACTTTTGATAATCTTTGTTGTCATACACGCTTGGACATCCTTCTTTTAAGAATGGGTCTGATATATTCAGACCTACGCGATTAGATATTTTGCCAGATTACAGACTCTTTGTAAAAGCGCCTGAATGTATTAGAAGACAGCTAATGATGTTCTTCAACAGCTTCTCCAATGTAATAGGCAGCCAAAGTTGCGAAAATCAATGCCTGAATTGCACTAGTAAACAATCCTAGGAACATAACAGGTATTGGGAGAATTAGCGGAACTAAAAAGACTAGAACACCAACAACAAGTTCATCAGCCAAAATATTTCCAAATAACCTGAAAGAGAGTGATAATGGTTTCGTAAAATCCTCTAGAATTTTGAAAGGAAGCATAATCGGAGTGGGGTGAACATAGTATTCGAAGTATCTCCAACCCTTATTGCTTAAACCTGCATAGAAATAAGAAAGTGAAACCAATAAAGCCAAGGCTATAGTTGTATTGATATCAGCAGTAGGTGCTCCCAATTCTCCACTTGGTAACTTAATCAATCTCCAAGGAATTAAAGCTCCTCCCCAATTACTAACAAAGACGAATAAAAATAAAGTACCTATAAATGGCATCCAATCTCTATAAACTTTTTCACCTATTTGCGTCCTAGCAAGATCTCTTATGTAATCCCAGAGGAACTCAAGCAAGTTTTGAAGGCCTTTAGGATCATTTTCCATCTTTTTAGTTCCTAGAGAAATAAAAACTAATAACGCTCCTAATAAAATCCAAGATGTTAAAAATACCTGCCCATGTAGTCTGATATTTCCAATTTGCCAATAAAGATGTTGACCAACTTCTAATGCTGCAAAATTTGTTAGCAAGGAATTAAAAAACATTTGTTTTGAATAAAAAAATTTACTTAAGAACGTGAAAAATAAAGAATGAGTGAAGGCTTATAAATGAAAAAACCTATCATTGCAGGAAAAATATCCAAAGATCCTAGCTTGCTCGCAAAAATAAAGAGGCAAACTGGAACTAAAAGTTGCAATTTTGATACACCTGATGATTCTTTACCAAGTTTCCCTATACTTTTGGCAAGCAAACGTAGGTAAAAAATACCCGCTATTGCACCTATAAAAATACTAAAACCAAAAGTAAATCCTAGAAAAATTCCAGTTATTGACGCTAATAAAATAGAAACAATAAAAGTAATTCCAAAAATTGTTAATTGCAATTTTGTGTATTCATCATTTTGAGATAGCAAATTTTCTATTTGATTGGCAATGTCAGATTTACTTTCTTTGATGATCGAATTATTCAGGGATCGAGGAAATTGAACATTCTCATTAGAGGGATGCTCAAGTTTTTTTCTATTTGAGTCCACTGATGTGAACATAGTTTAGAAACCTCTCTGAATGGTTTGAAGTAAGTATATAAACTCACGGAATCTATCACGGAGAGGTACCTTTTAGCTAGTTTTTTTTTATAAAAAATTAATTCTTAAGATTTATGATGAATCTGCAGTCCTTTTTTTACTTTATTCTTCAAAAATAAAATTTATGAAAAGTCATCTTTTTTATTGCTTTAACACTTTAAAGTGTTAATAAAAGACTTGGCAAAATCTCAATTAAACGTCTCAATAGTACATATACATCTAAAAAATTGGAGATAAGTCAAGAAAAAATAAAATACAAAAGAATTTCTAAAAAGAAAAAAACCTTTAGTTCTAATTACAAAAAAAATTTTAGCTATTTAACGGAGTCTTTATTTCCCTTACCTTGGACGATATGGCCTTATGAGGCAAAAATCCTCGTTGTTCTCATTGGAATTTGGTCAATATTAGGAATATGCATTCTTGGATCATCAAGTTGGTGGGTGGCTAGTAGGGAAATGGGAAATTGGGCTTACTTCTTAAAAAAACAAATTATTTGGACAATTCCAGGAATTGGTCTATTTTATTTTGTCCTGAATACAAACATTAGAAATCTTTTAAAGTTTTCAAAAATTATTTTTTTTATTTTATTTTTTCTAATATTACTAACCAATATTACTGGAATTACAGTTAACGGATCTTCAAGATGGCTAGTTCTAGGAAATTTACGTCTACAACCATCTGAATTAATTAAGCCTTTTCTAATTCTAGAAGCTTCTAACCTTTTCGCTCATTGGAATTTGATTAAGAATGATAAAAAATTAATTTCAATATTCTCTTTTGGATTATTAATTTTATTAATACTAAAGCAGCCTAATTTAAGTACTGCATCATTAACTGGAATTCTTTTTTGGGTAATGGGTTTATGTGGAGGAGTAAAACTAAGTTCTCTCTGCTCATTTGCCTCATTAGGATTTATTACTGGATGTATTAGCATCCTCAATAACGAATATCAAAAACTTAGAGTTACTTCATTTATTAATCCTTGGAAAGATCAACAGGAAAGTGGATTCCAATTGGTTCAAAGTTTATTAGCTATTGGTTCAGGTGGTCTATTCGGTCAAGGTTTTGGCTTGTCTATACAAAAATTACAGTACTTACCTTTTATGTACACAGATTTTATTTTTGCCATTTTTGCTGAAGAATTTGGTTTGTTAGGGTGTACTTTATTCCTAGGTTTTCTAGCAGTTTTCTCTTATATAACAGTAAGAATTGCTCTAAAGTGCAGGAACAACTATACAAAATTAGTTTCTATTGGATGTGGTGTATTGTTGATAGGTCAATCAATAATGCATATTGCTGTAGCAACAGGCTCTATGCCTACTACTGGCTTACCACTACCTTTCATTAGTTATGGTGGGAATTCATTAATCGCATCATTTTTTATTGCAGGGATGTTACTGAGATGTTCATTAGAATCTACAGGCTTCATAGGTATAATTAGTACACGAAAGACTCTTAATTAGTTAGAATTTATAGGATTAAAGTCAAGCTATCGAATCATTTAATTTAGTTATTTCAGAATTATCTCAAAAGGGTAATCTGCTTATGCATAATGGCCTTGATAACCCTGGACCATTTACTATATTTTTGGTTTTCAGCGCAGGACTTTTAACAAGTCTTGGCCCATGCTCATTATCATTACTACCAATCACTATTGCTTATATAGGAGGAACAGAGAAAAATAAATTTAAACTTATTAGTTTTTCAGGAGGAGTCGTTTTTTCACTCGTTGCGCTTGGTGCTGCCAGTGGATTCTTAGGCAGGATATATGGGCAAATCCCATCCTTTTTCACTTCGATGGTTGCCTTGATAGCAATAATAATGGGTTTAAATTTACTAGGTATTCTGAAGTTTCAGTTCCCGAATGGACCTGATATAAAAATAGTTGAAGATAAAATACCAACATTTATAGCACCATTTGCTATCGGGGCTACTTTTGGACTAGCTTCTTCACCTTGCATTACTCCAGTTTTAGCAACTCTTCTAGCTTGGGTATCGCAAGCTAAAAATCCAACAATATCTATTATTTTTTTATTTTTCTTTGGGATAGGCCAAGTAACCCCATTAATTATTGCAGGAGCTACTGCAGAAAACTTAAAACAATTTTTAGCACTTAGAAAATTTAGTCAAATAATTCCGACTTTAAGTGGGATATTTTTAATTTCTCTAGGGTTATTAAATTTATTATCAAATTGGATTTGAATGATTTTTTTTAAGAATCTAATATTAAAAATATCAAGTTTAAGATTCGCTATATCATTGATAATTTTCATAGCTATTACAAGCGGCATAGGGACTTTTATACCTCAAGGTAGTAATAATAAATTTTATATTGATAATTTCGATAGTGCTCCCATTTTTGGATATTTAGATGGAGAAAAAGTCTTAAAACTTCAATTGGATCACATATATACAAGCTTTTGGTTTTTATTTGCTTTAATTCTTCTTTGCATTTCTCTAGCAGCTTGTAGTTTCAGGAGGCAAATCCCTGCATTAAAAGCTTCATTAAAATGGATTGAATACAACAGCGAAAAAAAATTTAGCAAACTGCAACTAACTACAAGTCATCCAATCAATCAAGATGGAGAACATATATCAAAAGTAGATTTATTACTTAAAAAAAGAGGATGGAAAACATACAAATTTAAAAGTCATATTTCTGCAAGAAGGGGTTTAATTGGGAAAATCGGTCCTTTAGTTGTACATATAGGATTAATAGTCTTACTTATAGGTTCAGCATATGGAAGTTTTACAAGTCAAACAAAAGAACAATATTTACTGCCTGGAGAAAGTTTGGATCTTGTTAATGAGAGCACAAACTCAAAAGCAAATGTAAAATTGGTTGATTTTTCTATAGAACGAGAAAGTGATGGTGTACCCAAACAGTTTATTTCAAAATTAAATTTTTCTTCTAAAGATTTAAATCTAAATGAAATAAAAACCACCAAAGTTAATCACCCCATCAGGTTTAAAGGATTAACTATTTATCAAGCAGATTGGGCAATATCAAATGTTGTTTTGGAAATAGATAATATCCTTTATCAATTACAATTAAAGGAAATTCCCGAAATCGGTAATCAAGTTTGGGGAGTTTTAATTGAATTAGGATCAGAGACTAAAAAAAATTTCCTTTTAACAATAGATAATGAAAATGGTCCACTTAAAATTTCGAATATAGAAAATTTTTCCGGGATTAATCTCTATATCAATGACAATCCTTTAGAAGTTAATTCTTCAAGAGTTTCTCTGAAAAAAATAATTCCCAGTAGTGGTTTAATAATAAAAAATGATCCGTCTATACCATTTATTTATTTTTCTTTTATTTTAATAATTTTTGGAACAATAACAAGTCTTATACCAACTAACCAATTATGGATTCTTGTAAATAAAGAATCACAAAAGTTATTTATTGGAGGCCTTAGCAATAAAAATCTGGTTGGTTTTAAAAAAGAATTTTTTAAATTATCAGAAGAAATAAAAAAATTTTAATTTCTTTTCTGCCCACTAAAAATATCTAACTGCATAGAAACATTCCCTCTGGGGTTAAATGCAGCATTTAAATGTATCCAATGAGGTGAACCTTTATTCACCAAATCATCCATAATTCTATTCACAACTTCCTCATGTGATATTTTTATATCTCTAAAATTATTAATATAAAGCTTTAAAGACTTCAACTCATAGACTCTCAAATTAGGTTGATAAGTAATATTTAGCTTTGCAAAATCTGGATATCCAGAAAAAGGGCACTTACATGTAAATTCAGGTAACTGAATAGAAATTTCATAAATTCTTTTTTTGTTCGGATTATCGAAACAAATTATTTTTGATTCTTCAATAATTCTTTCACCATATAGCGGTCTTTGAGTCGAATCTTCTAATTTAGCAGTATTCATTTTTAGTAGAACTTTTTAATAAACCTATATAAAAGCTATATATAAAGATAAAAATTCGCAAAAGTATAAACAAATCTAAGTATTACAATTGACTAAGTCAAAAGCAGTTAAATCTTATTTTTGTATCAGTTGTAACATTCATAATGTCGGCCAAAAGGTTTATATGTGTTTAGTTCGATGAAAATTAATGGACATTTGTTTAATAACTATTGATGACAACTTAAATAAATCCCTTCAGCCAAAAAGCGCATTAGGAATGTTATGGCTTCAAACACACTTTGAGAATGATCAGTGGGAAGCTTTGTCAAATAGTACAGTAATAATTTCTGAAGAAAATTCCCAACTTTTAATTGAAGACGCTACAAATGCAGGCCTTAATATTGAATGTTTTTCTGATATTTCAATGTTGGATGTTTTCCCAAAAAACAATTAAAATAGAAATGTTCAAGCTTTAATCATGAAGAAAATTGAAGCAATCATACGTCCATTTAAGCTGGAAGACGTAAAAATTGCATTAGTAAACTCCGGTATTGTTGGGATGACAGTTAGTGAAGTAAGAGGTTTTGGAAGGCAAAAAGGACAAGTTGAAAGATATAGAGGTTCCGAATTTACTGTTGAATTCCTTCAAAAACTTAAAGTAGAAGTTGTCGTAGAAGATGAAAAGGTTAATTCAGTCATAGATGCAATTGCTGAAGCAGCAAAAACTGGAGAGATAGGTGACGGAAAAATATTCATCACATCAATTGATTCTGTTGTAAGAATTAGAACTGGCGACAAAGACGAAGAAGCTCTTTAATTCAAAGAGTTTCTTTTACTAAATTTTGTATATATTCACTATTAATTCTTTTATTTGATTGACTTCCTAGGGTCATCCAAGCTAAATATTCATGATTTCCAGCAGGACCTACCAGAGGAGAAGCTATCAAATTCTTTATATTCCATTGAAAATTCTTAGCCGCACAAATAACAGACTCTATTGCCTCAGTATGGAATCTAGGATTGCGAACAACACCGCCTTTGCTGACTTTATCTTTACCCACCTCAAATTGGGGTTTAATCAAAAATATTCCCTCAATACAATCACCTTCTAATAAATTACCAATAGATTTAAAAACTAACTTTAATGAAATAAAGGACAAATCAGCAACCACAAAATTTGGTAACTCATTACTTCTAGATAAAAGATCATTAGGTTTTAAATTGCGAATATTAGTTCGTTCAAAAAGTATGACTTTTGGATTATTTCTAATCTTCCATGCAGTCTGCCCATAACCAACATCTATCCCATAAACTAACTTTGCTCCTTGTTGTAATAAGCAATCAGTAAATCCCCCAGTAGAAATTCCTGCGTCAATACATATTTTATCTTTTACTTTAATTTCAAGTTTATTAAATGCCTCCAATAATTTTTCACCGCCCCTTGATACAAACATAGGTTCGGAATCAATAAAAAATTCAGATCCAATTAATACTTGTTGTCCAGGTTTATCCCATACTTTTCCATTGATATCTCTAACCTTGCCCGCAAGAATTAAACCTTGGGCTTTTTGACGAGTTTCACATAAACCACTTTTAAGAAGATAAAGGTCTAATCTACTTTTTTTAATCATCTATTAATCAATAAAAAAAGACTGAATAATTAACTTCTACAAGATTAAGATCCAAATTCTTTAATACCTTCCAATTTTAAATAAGAACTAAAAAATTACCCATTATTAACGAAAGGAATAAAGGAATGAATGCAAACATTTTTATATTTAAGCTTTTTTAATTAGCCAGAAAAACGTTACATAAGAAAATAATAGCTAGGCAAATATCTTCAATGGCAATTACATCTTTAAGGTATAGAGCAATAATTCGATTTTGGTTATAAAGTTTAAATTGATAATTAATAAAAATTGTGATCGAGCGTTACACATTACCCGAAATGGGGAAAATCTGGACTGATAGCGCAAAATTCCAGAGTTGGCTTAAGGTTGAAATAGCTGCATGTGAAGCAAATTTTTCCCTGGGAAAAATTCCTGAGAATGCCATGAAAGAGATACGTTCAAATGCAAAGTTTGATGAATCTAGAATTACAGAAATTGAGAAAGAAGTTAAACATGATGTCATAGCATTTCTTACAAGCGTTAATGAATTTGTTGGAGATTCTGGAAGATATATACATGTTGGTATGACCAGTAGTGATGTACTTGATACTGGCTTATCTCTTCAGTTAAAAGATTCTTGCGAATTGTTATTAGAAGAAATTGAGAACCTAGAAAATGAAGTCAGATTATTAGCAAGAAAGCATAAAAATACCTTAATGATTGGCAGATCTCATGCAATTCATGGGGAGCCAATTTCCTTCGGTTTTAAACTTGCTGGATGGTTAGCAGAATTAATAAGGAACAAAAAAAGATTGTTAACACTGAAAGAATCTGTAGCTATTGGACAAATAAGTGGTGCAATGGGAACTTACGCTAATACGAATCCCAAAGTAGAACAAATAACTTGTGATTTACTCGGCTTAAAGCCAGATACAGCAAGCACGCAGGTCATATCGAGAGATAGGCATGCAGAATATGTTCAAACTATTGCATTAGTTGGCTCTTCTCTAGATAGATTCGCAACTGAAATAAGAAATTTACAAAGAACTGATGTTTTAGAAGTTGAGGAGGGCTTTACAAAAGGGCAAAAAGGAAGTTCTGCCATGCCTCATAAAAGAAATCCTATTCGAAGTGAAAGAGTAAGCGGTTTAGCAAGAATTTTGAGGAGTTACGTCTTAACAGCACTGGAAAATGTTCCACTTTGGCACGAAAGAGATATAAGCCATAGTTCAAATGAACGTATCATGTTACCTGACGTATCAATCTGTTTGCATTTTATGCTCAGGGAAATGAAAGATATAGTAAGCAATTTGGAAGTTTATCCAAAAAATATGCTCAAAAATTTAAATATATATGGTGGTGTAATCTTTAGTCAGAAAGTTTTACTTTTGCTTGTAGAAAAAGGGTTGTCTAGAGAAAAAGCTTATAGCTTAGTACAAAAAAATGCGCATCATGCGTGGAATACCGAAAATGGGAATTTCAAACAAAATATAGAGAGAGACAATGAAATAATGGATTTTATTGATCAAAGTGACTTAGAAGAATGTTTTAATCCTTCAATTCATCTCAATAATTTAAGTGTAATATGGGAGAAGTTAGGTATCTGGGATTACTGAAAACCTTATCTAAGTTAAACCAGTGTTTTCAGAGGAATAATGACAAAAAACTTTAGGATTGAAAAAGATAGTATGGGAACAATAGAGGTTCCCATTGAAGCTTTGTGGGGAGCTCAAACACAAAGATCGATAAAAAATTTTTCTATTGGAGAAGAATTAATTCCAATTGAATTAATTTATTCACTCACCCTCATAAAAAAAGCTGCTTCAATCGCTAATTTCAATTTAGGATTAATAGATAAAAGAAAAAAAGATTTGATTGTAGAGGCATGTACAGAAATAATTGATGGGCTTCATGATTCACAGTTTCCCTTAAAGGTTTGGCAAACAGGAAGTGGCACGCAAACAAATATGAATGTTAATGAGGTAATTTCAAATATTGCAGCATTAAAAACAAATTCAGAGCTAGGTAGTCATCAACCAATTCATCCTAATGATGATGTAAATAAATCTCAGTCAACTAATGATACTTTTCCTGCTGCTATTCAAATATCTGTTGTTAATGAAATAATCAAAAATTTAGTTCCAACGATACGAGAACTTACTAAGATCCTTGATAAAAAAAGTGAAGAATGGAAAGACCTCATAAAGATAGGAAGAACTCATTTTCAAGATGCAGTGCCCCTTACTTTTGGGCAAGAAATATCAGGATGGTCAGAGCAACTTAAAGATGCTGAGAATGCAATTATTATAAGTCTGAATGAATTGTATTTTTTACCTTTAGGAGGAACTGCAGTTGGAACAGGGATTAATTGTCCAAAAGGATTTTGTGAAGAGTCTATAAAATCAATTTCCGATGATACTAATCTAATGTTTTATAAATCAAAAAATAATTTTTCTATCATGGCCTCGCATGATCGTCTAGCTCAAGTAATGAGTCAGATAAAAATATTAGCAGGTGCATTATTTAAAATTTCAAATGATATAAAAATTCTATCTTCTGGTCCAAGATCAGGAATATATGAACTAATTATTCCTCTAAATGAACCTGGAAGTTCTATCATGCCAGGTAAAGTGAATCCAACTCAATGCGAAGCCTTATCAATGGTTTGCACTCAGATAATGGGTCTTGAATATGCAGTCTCAATGGCAAATTCTAGCGGCACTTTACAGATGAATGAATATAAGCCTCTTATTGGATTTAATATCCTAACAAGTTTAAAATTACTTAAAAATGTAATAGAAAACTTCAGAATAAATTTAGTTGAGGGGATGGAGCCTAATCAAAAGAAAATGAAGTTAAATTTAGAAAATTCACTAATGTTGGTTACCGCCATAGTGCCAAAAGTTGGTTATGAAAAAGCAGCTAAAATTGCAAACCTTGCCTTCAAAGAATCATTAAATTTAAAAGAGGCAACAATTAAATTAGGTTATTTAAGCGAAGATGAATTTGATGAAGCAATGAATATCAATTCAATGATTTGATTAAAAAAATTTAAGAATTATTGTCAATTCTTTTAGTTGCAGGATTAATATCTTCAGAGACTTTTATAAGCTCATTAGATTCAGAAACAGGAAAACGATTAATAGCTTTTAATGCTTGCTTTGCTTTGCTTTTTAATTTATTACTAACACCAATACAGTATTGCACTTGAGAAAGGACATCAATTGATCTTCTAATAATCCTCACTACATCACCTTCGTCTAATGAAGTATTAAAAACCAAATCTTTCCATTTTTTTCCTCTTGCCCATTCAGAAATAATTCCAGTCAACTCTGTTTCTAAATAGATAGGAATTTCAATATGAAACTTATTTTGTTGAAAAGAGACTAATTTTCTCAAACCATCTAATTCATTAAAAACATCTATTACCTTTAAAGAAGGCTTAAAATTACACCAAAGATTAGGTCTTCTTACATCAACACATATAGCTTGAATAATTGCAGCTAACTCAGGCGGATCTAAATCGTCTAAATAACCACTAACTAAAACAAGACCAATCCATAATTCATTTTCACTTCTTATTGCACCGACTGTTTGTCCAACTTCTGTCAATTCCAAATCATTTAAACAACCAAAATGATTCAAAATTTGTATCAAATCGGTAAAAGTTCTCCAGTTATGATTTTCTTTATCCTCAAGAAGTTTTTTTCTAATATTTATTTCTTGTTCAACATCAATAATTCTTTTTCTATATTTCTTTAATTTCTTGGAGTCTCCAAATCTGTGTGCAGGATGATCAGTAACTGTTTCTTCTAAATTATTAATTTGTTGCTGTTGTGCCACAACTTCCGTTGTCAAATCATATTGTGGAGTTTGTAAATCAATTTTTTTAGAAACTTCAAAAATTCGATCCGCATAACACTGCGACATATCATCTCCCCTAAATACCTCTCCAGAAAAATACATCTTCGGCACTTCAAGTCCTAAGACATCAATTGAATCCAAATCATTAAAAATACTTACTATGTATGAGGGTTTTATAAGAATAAATAAATTATCAATTGTCAAACACAATAAACTCTTAATTTTTTGGGATTCATATATTTTCTTACAAATTAATCCTGGAACAATTTTTCTTTTCATTTGAGGAGCTTTGATTGAAATTAAGCTTCCATCTTCAATATATGGGAGTGCATTAGTTATCTCTTCTGATAATTTTTCTGCTGATTGTTTTTCTAAAATTTTCAAGAGTCTTCTCTCTTCTTTAAGACGATTTCTTAACTTTTCGTATGCATCAAAATCTTTCCATGAAACGTTAGATGTAATTTTTTTTAATTGAATTAAATCCTTATCTAATTTTTCAATAATTATATTCTCACCTGATGATTCACCTAAATATAAAAAGCTACCAAAACTTCTTTTAATTAATTCCTTAGACTTCTCTAAAGTATAACTTTGTAAAAGATTAAGTACCATTCCATAGCTAGGAGTAAATTGACTTTCTAAAGAATTTGGTTTGCTAATAGCCAGTGCACTTGCTTCTTTAGCACCTTCGAATCTTGTTTGTAATGTAACAACATATCCTTGGGTATCTTTTCCTCTTCTTCCAGCTCTTCCTGACATTTGCAAAAATTCACTGCTAAATAATAATCTATGCCCATCTTCTGTCCTTTTTGATAAAGAAGAAATAACAGTTGTTCTTGCGGGCATATTTATTCCTGCAGCAAGAGTTTCAGTTGCAAAAACAACTTTTATTAAACCTTGCTGAAATAATTCCTCAACCAATTCTTTCCATGCAGGCAATAATCCAGCATGATGAGATGCAATACCGCGTTTTAATGCCTCGCATTGAGATTTATCTTTAATTGCTTCCTGATTATTTTTAAGATAAACATCTAATTTTTGGGTTATCAAACTTGCTTCTGAATAACTTACTAAAGTTAAATCTTTTATATTATCAATTGCCTTGTCACATCCTCTTCTACTAAAAATAAAATAAATAGCTGGCAACATATTTCGTTCAGCTAGTTTCGAGATCACAAAGCCAATTGAGGGAGATTTTGGTTGCATTATCCTACCCACTTTTCCTCTTATTTTCTGCCCTTTAGGAGCTCTCCAAATCTTACAGTTTGGATGAATTCCATTACCCTTATTATTTAAAAGTGGATGGAGGCCTTTAACACTACAAAAAATAAAATCAAGTGGTACTGGTCTCTTATCACTATTAATTAGTACTGTGGGCCCATGAACTTTTTCTATCCAATTTTGTAATTGATCTGCATTGGCTATTGTTGCTGATAAAGCTATTATTTGAGTTCTACTAGGGCAATGGATTATAGTTTCTTCCCAAACTGTGCCTCTTTGGGGGTCATTCATATAATGACATTCATCAAGAATCACAGATTCTAAATTTTCTAAGGGATCATCAAATTCATCAAATTCGCCATAAAGCATGTTCCTAAAAATCTCAGTCGTCATGACTAAGATTGGTGCTTCTCTATTTATGCTTATATCTCCAGTTAAAAGACCAACTTTATTCTCACCATATTGATTGGCAAAATCTCTAAACTTTTGGTTTGACAGGGCCTTTAAAGGCGTTGTATAAAAAACTCTGCTTTCATTAGATAAGCCTCTATATATAGCAAATTCACCTATCAAGGTTTTACCCGAACCTGTTGGTGCCGTTAAAACAACAGAATTTCCGCTATTAATAGCTCGTATTGCTTCTAATTGGAAATCATCTAGCGGAAAGGGAAAATATTCCTCTAAATTAAGCAATAATTGTGATTGAAGAGAGGATGAGTTAACTTCTTAATATATGATCTATATAGATATTAATAAACAAAAAATACCTTGCAAACTTTAATAGTAAATCTAAATCTTTTTAATTAAATCCACTATATTTTAATTTTGCCAAAATGAAAAAAGTAAAAATTCCAAAAAATAGAATCCGCAAATTAAAAACATTTTCTTTAGGTAAAAAATCATTCGAACTTCTAAGTTTAAATTCGCAAAATAAAAAACTTATAGACTTATGCAGTAATGATTATTTTGGATTAAGTAGGGACAAGGATTTAATAAAAGCTGCTTACGAAATAAGCTTGTTAGAAGGTATTGGTTCAGGAAGCTCTAGGTTTATTACAGGTTCAAGACCAATACATAAATTATTAGAAACAGAACTTGCTAAGTGGCTTGATCAACAAAAAGTATTACTTTTTCCAAGCGGATTTCAAGCAAATATAGCCGCTATCCAGGCTTTAGCAAACAGAAATAGTATCGTAATAGCAGATAAATTGATCCATAACTCTTTATTGGTTGGAGTCAAAGCTGCTCAAGCAAAACTGGTTCGATTTTCACACAATAATTTAAAAGATTTAGAAGATAAAATTATTAAATCTAACCCTAAAAAAAATTCCATTTTAGTTGTTGTTGAATCTCTTTATAGCATGGAGGGATCAATTGCTCCGCTCAGAGAAATAACGGAAATTTGCAAAAAAAATAGTGTTCAATTATTAGTTGACGAAGCTCATGCAATTGGAATCTTGGGCCCTGAAGGCAGGGGTTTAAGTTTTAATTGTCGTTCAAATATAACTATGATTACTGGAACTTTTGGAAAAGCATTTGGAAGCGGTGGAGCTTTCATAGCTTCCAATTCAGAAATTGGAGAATATCTTATTCAAACAAGTGGTGCATTTAGATATACAACCGCACTTGCGCCATCTTTAGCTGCTGGGGCGCTAGAAGGTTTAAAAAAAATTTTAGAAAATAAAGAATGGGGTAATGATTTATTATCTTCTGCGAATGTATGGAAAGATGAAATTATTAAAAATCTAAGTTTTCCAGTTCAGGGAGATTCTCACATTTTGTCAATTATTGTTGGCCAAGAAGAGAAGGCAATTTATCTACAAAAATATCTTGAAGAAAATGGGTTTTTAGCAATTGCGATAAGACCTCCAACTGTTCCAGTGGGGCAATCAAGAATCAGAATAACAATACGAAGAAACTTAGATTTTAATTTGTTAAAGAATTTCATTGCAGTATTAAAAGAGTTTAAATGAAACAAATTATTACTCAACATGGGTGGGGACTAAGTAAATATTTCTGGGATGATTATAAAGTTGATTTTTTAAATAATAATTGGCATTGGCAAGATAATGAAAGGGGCTACTATTCGAAAAATAATTATCAAGCAAAATGGATTAAAAGCGAATCTAAAAAAGAAATCAGAATGACTTTATGCCATTCATTTGGTTTTCATTTGATGCAAAAAAAAATTTTAAAAGAAGCAACTCATATTGTTCTTATAAATTCTTTTAATAATTTTCTGCCTTTAAGTAAAAAGAGAAACTTTATTTTGAGGTCTCTGAAAAGAATGGAAACAAAAATCATAAAAGATGAACATAAGGATATGTTGAAAGAATTTATAAATAGATCATTTATGCCAAATCATATAAATAATAGTTTTAAAAATATCTTTTACAAAAATCTAGAGAGTTTAAATAAAACTCTTCTTTTAAGTGATTTAAAGCAATTTTACATAAATAGAGATTTTCCAGTATTTTTAAGAAAAGATTGCAAAATTATTTTTATAAAATCAGAAAATGATTTGATTCTTGACAACGAATCAAATAATAACTTTTTAGATTCCTTAAATAAAACACTTGATAGTAAGCCAATTTTAATTAAATTAGCTCAACAAGGTCATTGCTTGAATAATTTAAATTTATACGAGATCTTACACAATACACTTAATGATTGAAATGGATAGCAAGAAGTGGAATGAGAAAATAAAAAATAATTTCAATGATGCTGCATATCAGTATTTAGAGCATTCAAATATTCAGAAATTTTTTGCAAAAAAGATTGTTCAATTTATCAAAGAATTAAATCCACAAAAAAAGGGAGAATGGATAGATCTAGGATCAGGACCAGGCCTATTAGCAGATGAAATAGAAAAAAAATTTTCTTCCCAAAAAGTATCTAGAATTGATTTCAGCAAGAAAATGCTTCTTCAGAATAAATTATCAAGAAAAAAAATTTTATGGGATTTGAATAATGATTTACCTCCTGAAATAAATAACTGTTCTCTATTAACATCTAACTTTTGCATACATTGGTTAAACAACCCAGAAAAGATAATAAAAAATTGGTTTAGCAAATTAACACATGGAGGTTTTTTAATCATTTCATATCCAACAAAAGATTGTTTTCCTGAATGGAAAGATACTTGTAAAAAAATTGATATTGAATATAGTGGTCTTAATTTCCTTTGCTCTAAAGAATTATTAAAAGATTTCAAATCAACTGAAATACATTATTCAGAACAGTTTAATTATCGTGAAAATTTTGAAGATATATATAAGCTTTTTAGAAGCATAAAAAATGTAGGCGCACAAGCAACAAATTGTAAACGCAAAACAGTTAAAGAGTTAAAGGAAATTCAAAAGTTTTGGCCAAAGAATTACAATAATACAGTAAACCTTTCATGGCAAATTGAGATTCAAATCATAAAGAAATTATGAGTAGTGAAAAAAATATTTTCAAATTTATAATTTGTGGAACAGATACTGATATTGGGAAAACTTTAATAAGCTCTTTTTTCGTTAAAGGATTAAATTCCTTTTATTGGAAGCCTATTCAAAGTGGTATTGAATCGCAAACTGATAGTCAAACTGTTGAAAAACTTTCACAAGTAAGTAAAGAGAAAATAATTAAAGAAGCTTATGTCTTTACAAAACCTCTATCTCCTCATTGGGCTGCTGAAATAGATCAAAAAACTATTAACTTTGACATGTTGAGATTGCCCAAAGTAAAAGGCTCATTAATTGTAGAAACTGCAGGTGGATTAATGGTTCCAATAACACGAAATTTTTTACAAATAGATCAAATAAAACAATGGAATCTTCCGGTAATACTTGTATGTAAGAGCTCACTTGGCACTCTTAACCATACCCTGCTTAGTATTGAGGCCTTAAAACGAAGAAATATTGAGATTTTAGGTTTAGTAGTCAATGGTGAAAAACACTTAGATAATCCAAAAACTCTAGTTGATTTTAGTGGTATTCCTTTAATTACTGAATTTCCTTACATCAAAAAAATGGACTCAAATAATTTAGATATACTATGGAAAGAACTTGAAATTAAAAATAAGTTGATCTCACTTTTAAATACAAAAATAAGTTAAATGAAATCTTTGGATTCAAAAACTCCAAATCAAGATTGGCACCCAAATATTTGGCCACCTTTTACACAAATCAATAACAGCAAACCGCAAATAGAAGTAAGTCATGGTAAGGATGCCCTCCTATTTACTAAAAATCCTACAAAAGAGCTAATAGATGCAATTAGTAGTTGGTGGGTAACTCTCCATGGTCATAGTAACGAATATATTGCGGATGCCATTTTTAATCAATCCAAAAAACTTGAGCAAGTTATATTTGCTGATTTTTTACATCCACAGGCAAAAAAATTAGCGGAAAGACTTAGTGAATTAACAAAACTAGAAAGATTATTCTTTTCTGATAACGGTTCTACTGCAGTGGAAGTCGCTTTAAAAATTGCCTTCCAATCATGGCAAAATAGAGGAGAGATAAGAACTCAAATAGTAGCTTTTGATGGGGCCTATCATGGCGATACATTTGGAGCCATGGCTTTAGGTGAGAGAAATATTTTTAATGAGAATTTCGATAATCTTATGTTCCCAGTTAGTAGAGTCCCTTGGCCTTCAACTTGGATGAACGATGAAGAAGTAGAAAATAAAGAAAATGAGGCGATCCAAAAATTAGAAACTCTACTTAAAACTCCCACAGTTGCAGTAATCCTTGAGCCACTTGTTCAAGGAGCAGGAGGAATGAATATGGTTAGGCCTCAGTTTATAAAAAAAGTTTCAGAAATTATAAAAAATAATAATTCTTTGTTAATTGCTGATGAAGTTTTGACTGGGTTTGGAAGATGTGGAAGTCTTTTTGCGTTTCAAAAGGCAAAAATCGTTCCTGATTTAATAAGTATTTCAAAAGGCTTAACTGGTGGATTTTTACCAATGGGAATAACTTTATGTAAAGAAAAAATTTTTCAATCCTTTCTTGATGATTCCCCAAGAAAAACTTTTTGGCATGGACACAGTTTTACTGCAAATCCTTTAGGTTGTGCTGCAGCAAATGCTAGCCTTGACTTATTAGAAAAAGAACCACACAAATACCTTTCATTTGAAGAAAAACATTTATCTCACTTAATTAAATTTAAAAACTTACCTTATATAAAAAAAATAAGGGTATCCGGCACAATTGCTGCCTTCGATTTAGATATTGGGAACAAAAAAGGTTATTTCAATAATATTGGGAAAGAAATAAAGAGTCTTGCAATGGAGCAAGGTTTATTTATTAGACCCCTCGGGAATGTTATTTATCTCTTGCCACCTCTCTGTATAACCGATAATCAATTAGAAAAAAGTTACTGGATAATAAGGCAAATCTTAGAAAATCTTTAGATAGAAATTTAAGGTCCTTGCAGTATTGCATTTTCCACATCTTCTCTATTAATGCAATAGGAAAATAGTCTTTTAGTTTCTTGTCCTTCACTTTCCCAGATAACACTCAAATCTTCTTGTTCAAAAATAATAGTTGCATTCCAATTTGAAAGTAACAGATACCATTTAGATGGATTATTAATATCCTTCACAGCACCTAAATCAGTTAACCACAATTCCAATGATTGCAGTGAATTTTGATTGATAGGTTTTTTAGAGGGATTCACAGACTTTTTAAAAAAATTATTTAATTAACCAAAGCGGTATTGTCTCTAATTCTTTACCAGTAAAAGAAGCAATAAAAATTGAACAAATTAAACTTATAGAAATGATGATAATTAAAAGAAACAACGAAAACAATTCTCCATTCGAAAAAGGTCTTCTATTTCCTAATAAATTTTGATTATTAGAATCGATTACTAAATTATTTAAAACGTTAGTATTATTTGTAGTTCTAGAGTTTTCTTTTAGTTTGTCATCATATATTTTCCTTAAATTACTATTATTTAAATGTTCATAAGCTTCAAGAACTTCTTGAAATTTACTTTTAGCAACGTCTATTTCTAATGCAGTTGTATCTGGATGCAACTCAATAGAAAGTTTACAAAATGCCTTTCTTAATTCATGATTGGATGCATTTTCATTTACACCTAAAATTTTGTAATAGGAAGTTTCCCCTTTCAAAATAATCTTTTATTAATATTGTAATTCTAATAAATTTTTACTAAATAGAATGTATTTAATGGATGGTTAAAATTCATATTTAATACGAAATGAAAAAACAAAACATTCCAGAAGAAATTCTTTCCTTAATATCTGAAGAAGAAATACTCTTATTTCAAGAGTTACAAATTAAAATTAAAGAATTAAATAATAAAACAAATCTCACAAGATTAACTGATGGGGACGATTATTGGGTATCTCAAGTTTTTGACAGCATTTGGCCATTCAAAGCTTTCACAAATATTAATTTTGATAATAAAAAATTTTTAGATATTGGATCAGGCTGTGGCTTCCCAGGTTTAGCTTATGCCATAACTCATCCTAATTCTGAAATATACCTAATTGATTCTTTGAAAAAGAAAACAGATTCAATAAAAATTTTAGTTGAACAGATCAATTTCAAAAACAATATTCATGTAATCAATGATCGTATTGAGAACTTAGCCCGCCAATCGTCAATGAGAAATACTTTTAATATTGCAACAACTAGAGCGGTTAGTAATCCATCAACAGTTTCAGAGTATATGCTACCAATGTTAAAAAAAGAAGGGTTTGGAGTTTTATATTGTGGCAAATGGACGAATGAAGAAAGCAAAAATCTAGATAAAACTTTAGAAATTTTAGAAGGGAAAGTTAAAGATAAAAAAGAGATACTATTACCAAGAAATAAAGGCACCCGCAATATAATTCTTATTCAACAAAAAAGATTATGCCCTGAAATTTACCCAAGAAAAGTTGGCAAACCTGAAAAGAATCCATTATGAAATTATTTTTTTGATAATCTTTTAACATTCTTATCTCCAAACTTTTCTTTTAAATTTCTCAATTTTTTTATAACTTTTTTTGGATTTATATGACCTTCTAATACTTTCAATAATTGTCCTTCAGAAACATCTACATCTAGTAAATTTGCGTTGAATCCTGGGAACCAGTGGCTTCCATTACCAAGCAATTGATATCTAGCTCTTGCATATCCTTCCATACCCAACCAATCAATTAAATTTGAAAGCCAAAGCAGAACAGGAATATTAATATTCCCTGGGGTATATTCCCAACTTGGTAAATTTCTATTCCAATTTTGATGCCACTCTAGACCTAAGCAATTAATTGATTCCTGCCTTAATTTGTTAATTATCTTAGGCACATACTTCTCAGCTTCTGATAACAACGAGACAGCTTCTAAATGCAGAGCGAAATCTGTCTCTTTTGCAATACCCACACTCAAAGTATGGACATTTTGATTTCTTAAGCAAAAAAGATCATTAAAAACTATGGGATGAAGTGGTTTACAAAATTCCAACATTTTTCCTGAGGGAGTATGAAGATGTCCCCCTTTATCAGTGGGACTTATTATAAAAACCCCAAGATCATGCTTATTGGCTAAATTAATAACCTTTGTATTTTCCTGATTAATGAAATACCAATGCAAATTTACATAATCAAATAAGTTTGTTGATATGGCCTTTTCAATGAGTGAAGATTTTCCATGAGTTGAAAATCCAATAGATCCGATTAAATTTTCTTTTTGAAAATTCCTCAAAATATCAATGCAACCTCCATCTCGAATAGCCTGATATAAATGTTCAGCTGTATTAATACCATGTATTGCTAACAAATCAATTTTTTTAACTTGCAATTTTTCAATACTAGATAATACATCTTGCTCAAAAATTTCCGGATCACTATTTGGCGGAATCTTTGTTTGAATTATATTTGGGATTTTCTTAGTATTCTTAAAACACATCCCTAATTGCACTTCAGAAGTTCCATAGTATTTGGCGGTTTCTACATGATTTAAGCCATATTGTGTTGCAAGATCTAATAAATTTTCTACTTTATTTTGTTCTTCGTATGAAACTTCAGAAAAATCTAATTGATCCCAACTTTTTTGAAATCTCATACCACCTAAAGATAAAACAGGAATCTTCAGATTGGTTCTACCAAATCTACGATATTGCATCTTTTTGATATTAGTGTTTATTCATTCTCGGTGGCTTTCCAAATGTTTGAAACATATCCCTATCGAGACTATTCTCTAAATCATCCAATTCTTCAAATTTGACCCAATGAATACAATCAACAGGGCATGTATCTATTGCTTCTTGTATAACAACAGAACTATCTCCATCTTGCCTAATAGCTCGACTTCTACCATGAAATTCATCAACAGTGAAAGTGTTCGAAGCGACGTGAACACAGTATTGACAACCAATACACTTAGCTTCATCAACCCATACAGCTTTTTCGGCTAACTGACCACCTAAAACGGGCTCCCAGCCTGTAATCTCAATATTCTCTTCAGTATTATGAAATGGATCCGTAAAATCCATATCTTGACATTAGTTTTCCCACTTGGTTAAGACCAATTCGATAGAACCATCATTTTTATTTTTTTGTTCGACGATTTGATATCCATCTTCTTTCGATTTAGAAATAATTGTTTGGTAAGCATACATTTGTGTAACTTTTGAGATAAATCTTTCTACTGGAATCTCAAATTTCCATAGATCAAGGTCAGTAACTAATTCATATGCATTAGAATTGTTATCCCATTTAAATCCAACTTGGGTATCACCAGGTAAAAGCATACTTATATCAACGGCAGTGAATTGGCCTTTATAACCTTTGACAAACTTTTCTTCTTGATTAATACTATAACCGAAATGATTTAAAGCCTTAATTAATGGCTCTGCTTCTTTAAGCTGGGTTTTAATCGTACTAAAATGTGACATTAGATTCGTTTTTTTAATTGTGTTAAGTTTTCACTATGATTAGAGATAAAAGCATCAGATGTTTTATTCTTAACTGTTACTTTACCGAGAGCGTTTTCGAGATTTTTTGTAGCTTCATTACAAGAGTTACCAGTAAATCCCTCAACAGTCTCTTCGACTCTTCCGTCTTGATGAATTTTGAATCTTAATGTTTTTTGAGGCATCAAATTCAAGTACTAAGTACTTTTACTTTATATAGAATAACGAAATTTTTTTGTTTCAGTTGGTACAAGTTAATTATTTTTAATTTTTATATTGAATATCTGATAATTTAATTTATTGGATAGCTTCTGTTGTAAAAAATTAAATTATTTAGTTATAAAAACCTTGCATCCCCATTGAATCTAGGGCAGTTTTTGCTTCTTCCATAACGGAGGGTTCTTTGTCGAAAAGAGCTATCTTGGTGCATTCATCAACGAAACTTTCTTGAAATGTATTATCTAATTTTTCATACAATCTACACAATGACCAGATACAATTGCTTCTTACGCCAGGTTCATTATCTATTTTTAAACTTATTAAAAGTTGTTCTGCTGCCAATTGAGCATTTCTTAAAGAAACATTTCCGATTTCAGCTAGAGAACTAGATGACCATAATCTTACTGCGGCTACATCGTTCTTCAAAGCATTTATTAATGGCTCCAAAACGATTTGATTATCATAATTAGCTAAGCTCCACGCTGTCGCTCTTCTGACATAAGCATTATCGTCAGTCTTCAAAAGACTAACAAGTTTCTCCACCGCGCTAGGACATGGATTACGACCCAAAGCATATACAACACTCATTCTTTCAACAGGACAAGGTTGATCAAGTAAAGGTAACAAAAGGGGAAAAGATCTTGAATCTCTATATTCACAAAATATTCTTAATCCCTGTATTCTCTCTTCTCTGTTACCTTCTAGCATTTTTAATGCTTCATTACACTCCTGAGTTATGTTTAAACCTTTTGGAAAAGAATCTTCATCAATTTGTTCCAAAGGATCTATTTCAATTTCTAAGGCCAATTCTCTCGCTAAAACATCTGGATCAACAGCGATATCAACCAAGCTTTCTTTATTAGGATCCCTATTTTTTGTCATTTTAAAAAACTAAAAATATTAATTTATGGGGGCAGGAGACATCATATCTCCTGGCAACCAAATTCTTGCACTAACAGCAAAAAAGGCAATCCCAAAGAGTGAGACGATAGCGAAAGGTAAAATTTTTGTCTTAATAAAACCCAAGGATTTAAGATTAATTAACACAATAATAACCTTTTTAAGAGACTTTTAAAGAATTTTTATTAGATAATATTATTTATTTTTTGCATTTTGTCTTAGCTGACCACATGCTGCATTTTTATCTAGACCTCGGCTTTTTCGAATACTTACAGCGATACCATTGTCTACAAGTCTAGATTGAAATAATTGGAGATTTTTTAAAGAGGTTCTTTGAAATTCAACCTCCTCTATTTGGTTATATTGTATTAAATTTACGTGACATTGAAATCCTTTCAGCAAATTACTCAATTCATAAGCATGTTCTAATTTGTCATTCACCCCACTTAGCATTAGATATTCAAAACTTACCCTCCGACCAGTTTCTCTTACGAATCTCTTGCAGTCTTCGATTATATTTTTGATTTCATAGTTTTTTGCACTAGGTATTATCGTCTCTCTTGTTTTTTGATTTGAAGCATGTAGGCTAATTGCTAATGTAAATTGACAATTACCCAAAATTTGAAAAGACTTTGCTGATAATTTACTTATCATTTTTGGAACAGCAACTGTGCTTACGGTTATCTTTCTCTGACTGATTTGGAAATCATTATTTATAGATCTAATTGACAAAAGTAAGTCATCAATATTCAATAAGGGCTCCCCCATACCCATGAAAACAATGTTAGTCACTTTTCTATTCATTTCATTTTCGATAAATAAAATTTGATCTAAAATTTCACTTGCTTTTAAAGATCTCTTCAAACCTTCCTTGCCAGTTGCGCAAAATTTGCAGTCCATTGGGCAGCCAACTTGACTAGAGAGACAAGCAGTTAATCTTTTTTCAGTTGGTATACCAACGCACTCAATACTTTCATTATCGTCTGTAGAAAGTAATAGCTTTAAAGTACCATCTTTAGCTAAGTTTCTTTCTTTAATAATCAGCTCACTTACCTTAAAACCATCATCCTTTAACTTCTTTCTAAAATCTAAAGGTAAAACTTCTATTTGATCAATATTTTTGTTCTTATTTCTATAGTTATAAATCCAACTATAGATTTGGCGACCCCTAAAAGCAGCCTGCCCATAATCTAAAGCTACATTTTCTAAATCTTTAATACTACTTCCAAGAAGAATTTTCAAATTTTGTAGTCTTTATTTAAAAACTATTTTTACCATAACAGCAAACCATGTTTTAGAAAGAATTCTGTAAGAATAAGCGCAATAAAACCAATCATAGCCATTCTTCCATTAAGTCTTTCATTATAAAAATGGAATCCATATCGGGGTAATTTCCTTTTAGGTACAATCTCTGGCTTAATCATCACTTACAAATTTAAAAATTACATTCTAGTCAATAAAAATAATAATAGATAATATTTATTCATCAGAAAGAAGACCCTCCTCCTGCAATCCCTCCAATGCTGCAGGATCTGGTAATTGATCTTCAGAAAATTGATTTTCAGCATTAGGCCTTGCAAAGGCTGCGAAATTACTTGAAGAGGGATCGATTCCATGTCGATTTCTCGTTGTCTCCAAATCTTCATCACTAGGATCATCAAGTATTGCAGTAGAGCTTACGGCAGGGGATTGTGGCATATCAACTGTATAATCTGGCCTTAAGTTCTGTGCTCTTCTGTAACCACCAGATTCTTCTGCAAGAATATCAGGATGAGGGCCAGCTTCAGAGGATAATTCCTCCACAAAACCGCTAAAACCTGTACCTGCAGGTATTAATCTACCGATGATAACATTTTCTTTTAGACCTCTTAACCAATCAGATTTACCTTCAATCGCAGCTTCTGTAAGAACCCTTGTTGTTTCTTGGAACGATGCTGCTGAAATAAAGCTATCTGTATTAAGAGAGGCTTTAGTAATGCCCAACAAAACAGGAGTAAATTCTGCTGGAGCCCCTCCTGTAATTGCCATTGCTTGGTTTGTATCTTCCACTTGCCTCAACTCTATGAGTTCACCAGGCAAAAGAGTAGTATCCCCAGCGTCTTCTATACGAACTTTACTTGTCATCTGTCTAACAATAACTTCAATATGCTTATCATCGATTGCCACACCCTGCGACTTATAAACATTTTGCACCTCACTTACCATACTTCTTTGTAGTTTTGATATTGATTCTCGAGCTGCATCTAAAAGAGCTTTTTGATCTTTTAAATCATTGAAATAGCAATCTAATAGTTCATGTGGATTAATCGGACCATCAGTTAAAGATTCTCCACCATTAACTTGTTGTCCATCACTAACCATTATATTTTTTCCAATTAAAAGTTGATATTCATTAACTAAATCATCTTTTTCAATAACTGATAAAGAAACTGATTCTTCATCATTACCTTGTTTGATCTGAACAATTCCAGATTTTTTACAAAGAATTGCTGAATCTCTGGGTCTCCTAGCTTCTAATAACTCTTCAATACGAGGTAATCCTTGAACGATATCTCCAGTTTTCTGCCTTTCAAAAACAAGTAAAGCTAAACCATCTCCCCTAAGAACCAAGTCTCCGTCTTTAACATGCAAAACTGAATCAGGAGAAACCATATAAGGCCTGCCAAGTCTTAAGGTTACTGAATTATTAGAAATCTCTTCTACTTCTCCACAAGAAATTGATTTTACAGAATCACTAATAGGATCACCATCAACTACACGATCACCAACTTTAACTACTGCTTTGCCACTAATTTTTATTTTTATTTTATCTTCTTCTCTTTCAACAATTAACCTTCTTATTGGCTCATCATCATCAACATTCGGTAATTGAACCAATCCCTTCTCTTTGCAAAGAATTTGAGTAGTTGCTATTACATCTCCTGCATTTACTAATTGGTTATTATTGACTTGCAGTTCAGTATGTGTTGAGCCATGACTCGAGTCAGATATAGTATCTCTTCTTACAAGAATAGATTCCAATATTACTAAATTTAATCTATTGACTGATGCATCATTTTTATCTTCAATCGACTCGACATCAATAGTCATTTGAGGAGTAGCATCAAAGCTTTCAATACTTAAATGTGTTCTAAGTAATTCAACTCCCTCAACAGATTTTATCAGTTCACCGTCTTTATAAGTAAGCCTTTGGATAGCTTTTAAGCCTAGATGCGGACCTTTTTCCTGCTTAACATGTGATAGTTCTGGTAATTGCGCCTGGTCAGGAATACTAAATTCTTCAACAGTTCTTAATAACAAACCTCGACATTTAGGTGTTTCTAATTTTTGAACAAATAGAATTTCTTTATTATCAACACCATCTAAAATCTTTTCGCCTGGATTTACAAGATTTCCTTCTTCTGTAAATCTATTCAAAACTTCATCATCATCACACTCATGAAAAGTTCCATTTCTTACAGTTATTTCACGAAGAATATCATTTTTTTGCGTAACTGTAACAATACCTGATGTTTGACTAAAAATATCTTTTACAACTTCTGTTCCAGCTTCAATCCATTTCATATCTTCAATCATTAGAAGAGATATATCCTTATTGATCTCATGTGTCTCTTGAGGAATCCAGAGCAATGTCCCTCCTTGACTTACTTCAAAACCATTTTTAGATGATCTCGCTTTTTTGACACTTAATCCGGGTGCATATTTTACTAGACCGCCAGTTTTTGTACGGAACCTTTCATCCGTTAAATCTGCTATTACCTCACCATTACTAACTTTACTTCCTGGGGAAATGTTTAAACGATAAGATGTACCATCACTAGATTCCAAATTATATATTTGACCTGAGTGAGTAGATTCTTCAATTAACTTAAAATTAGTTAAAGACATTGAAGTAGTGACAATCTGAACTTCTCTTGAATCTCCTATTGATTCTCTTAATCGAACTTCTCCGCCAAACTCACTTGATTGACTTGCTTCTGCCAACACTGTCCCTTCATCTACAGATTTACCAGATGATATAACCGGTCTTGCATTTGGTGGCAAGTTATAAACATCTCCAGCTAAAACCCACAATCTGCCTAATCTTTGAGCTTTTAAGGTAATGTTACCCTGCCTATCTGTTACCTCCTTTGGTTGAATAACCTTGTCGTACCTAACTTGACCAGCCAAATCACAAATAACATCCTTTGTTGCTTTTTCAACACTCTTTTTCACGGCTCCAGCAGTGATCTGAGCAACAGTTATATCAGAACTAATTTCTTCACCGTCATCTACAAATAAAAGCGATCCACTAGAAACTTCAATTTTTTGAGCTTTGCCAGAATTATTTCCTAGAGGAACTATCTTGAGTATGAAATCAACTTCTGCTTGTTTAGCTTCTACGCCATGTGGAGTTCTATAACCCCTAACCTTTGCTTTTGAGCTGAATTCAACTTTACCAGAAATTTTTGATCTTACAACTCCACTTTCGGCAGTTGATACACCTCCAGTATGGAAAGTTCTCATTGTCAATTGAGTTCCAGGCTCGCCAATCGATTGAGCAGCAATAATTCCAACTGCCTCGCCTAAATCAACCAAATGATTATGAGCCAACGCCCATCCATAGCACCTCCTACAAACGGATCGGTTAGCTTCACATGTTAATGGGGATCTTATTTTTACTTCATTAATAGATGCTTTCTCAATTTCTCCTGACAATACAGGATCTATAGCAGTGTTTTGAGGAACAACAAGGTTTTCTTCAGCATCAAAAATATCCTCAGCGGTAAGCCTACCAAGAAGCCTTGCTCCAAATTTATTATCTTCAGCTTCAACAACTATAGATCTTTCAGTTCCACAATCTTCTTCTCTTACAATTACATCCTGAGCAACATCAACTAATCTTCGAGTCAAATAACCAGAATCTGCAGTTCTTAAGGCAGTATCCACTAAACCTTTTCTCGCTCCGTAAGAAGAAATTACATATTCAGTAACAGTGAGTCCTTCTCTAAAATTAGTTCTTATTGGCAGGTCAATGATTTCTCCTTGAGGATTAGCCATCAATCCCCTCATACCAACAAGTTGTCTTACCTGAGACATATTACCCCTAGCTCCTGAATTAGCCATCATCCAAACGGAATTTAGTGGATCATTTTGATTGAAATTATTCTTTACAGCATCTACCAATCTTTCATTAGTTTCAGTCCAAGTATCTATAACTTTTGTATGCCTTTCAACTTCGGTGATTTCACCTAGTCTATAGCATTCTTCTGTAGCAGATATTTGCTCTTCAGCTTGTCCTATTAAATCTTGTTTAGCTTCAGGAACTTTTAAGTCATCAACTGAGATAGAGACCGCAGCCTGGGTAGCATATTTAAATCCTAAATCCTTTAGATTATCTGCCATGGCTGCAGTTATAGCTGTTCCATGAGTTTTATAAGCCCAAGAGACTAGATTTTTTAAAGCTTTCTTATCAACTACCTTATTTTTAAATGATGGAGGCGTTTTAGCGAGGGCAGGCATTGAAACTGGATTGTTCTTTTTTGTGTTTTTGGTAGTTTTACGTACTCTGGATGTTTTTTTGGATTTAGATGAAGTCATGATTTTTAAATAAATGAAAAATGGTTCTTAAAGATTACGTTTTAGATACAGAATCTATGATGGTATAGTTCATAACGACTCTCCCAACAGTTGTCAGCACAAATCTACTTATTAAATTATTGTCAGAGTCAAATCTGTCCCTTCTTAAATTCCAGATTTCTAATCTTGAGCCATCTTCTAGCTCTTGAGTTTTTTGTGGACTACGCATTTCGTCTTCATCTTCAACTTCTCCATTAAATCTAACCCAAACCCATTCATGCAGGCTAAGTCTTTTATCTTCAAAAGCAAAAATGACATCTTCTAATGAAGCAAAAGTAGTCTTGTTATCTCCGAATTTTGGTTGTTGATAATTCGGTTGCAAAGCCGTAAGATAATAAGATCCCAAAACCATATCTTGTGATGGAGTCACAATTGGTTCCCCAGTAGCAGGAGACAGAATATTATTGCTAGCCAACATAAGCATACGTGCTTCAGTTTGTGCCTCTAAAGCTAAAGGAACATGAACTGCCATTTGATCTCCATCAAAGTCAGCATTGAATGCAGGACAAACTAGAGGGTGAAGTTGTATTGCTCTACCTCCAACCAATTTTGGTTCAAAAGCTTGAATTCCTAAACGATGCAGGGTAGGGGCTCTATTTAAGAGAATTGGATGACCCTCGATAACTTCCTGAAGTACCTGCATGACTTCGTCATCAGCTTTTTGTATTAATTTTTTTGCAGCTTTAATATTATTCACAATATTTTGTCGTATCAATCTGTGGATTACAAAAGGCTGAAAGAGCTCTATTGCCATTTCTTTTGGCAGACCACACTGATGCATTTTTAGTTTTGGACCCACAACTATTACAGATCTTCCTGAATAGTCAACACGTTTTCCAAGAAGATTCTGTCTAAATCTTCCTTGTTTTCCTTCAATTATGTCACTAAGGGACTTAAGAGCTCTATTATTTGCTCCAACAACAGTCCTCCCTCTTCTTCCATTATCTATAAGTGCATCAACTGCCTCTTGAAGCATTCTTTTTTCATTTCTTACTATAATTTCGGGAGCTAAAATTTCTTGAAGCCTAGCTAGTCTATTATTTCTATTTATAACTCTTCTGTATAAGTCATTTAAATCCGAAGTTGCAAATCTCCCTCCATCAAGCTGAACCATAGGTCTAAGATCAGGAGGTATAACTGGTATTGCATCTAAAACCATCCATTCTGGTTTTGCATTAGTTGCAATGAAATTATCAATAACTCTTATCCTTTTTATAAGCTTTGCCCTCTTTTGCCCTTTGCTATTAGTAATTTCTTCTCTAAGCTCCTCGGCAACCTGATTTAAATCAAGGTCCTCAAGTAGTTGCTTCAATGCCTCAGCACCAATTCCAACAAAAGGTTCATTTTCTATAGTTGAATCTTCAGCATAAATTTCATCTTCAATTTCTAGCCACTCATCCTCAGTGAGTAATTGCTTATATTTAAGTTCTTTATGATCACCTGGATCTAAAACGACATAACAATTAAAATAAACTATTTGTTCTACATCCCTAAGCGGTATATCCAAAAGTATTGCAACGTAACTAGGGATCCCTTTCAAATACCAAACATGAGAAACTGGCGCAGCTAGTTTTATGTAGCCCATCCTATGTCTTCTGACTCTACTTTCAGTTACTTCAACCCCACATCTTTCACAAACGATGCCGCGATGTCTTACCCTTTTGTACTTTCCACAATGGCATTCCCAGTCTTTAGATGGCCCAAAAATCTTTTCACAAAATAATCCATCCATTTCTGGTTTAAGCGTCCTGTAATTGATAGTTTCAGGTTTCGTAACTTCACCAACTACTTGTCCATTGGGCAATGTCCTCTGACCCCAATCCATTATTCTTTGTGGAGAAGCTATCGAAATTTTGACGTAATCAAAGTGATTTTCAGTTCTTAAGTTGCTGTTTGTCATTTTTGGCGAATTTAAATTAAAAGGTTTAAATTGAGTATTTAATCTTCCTCATATTCAGAGGTTCCGAGTGATTCGTACGTCGGCCTTGATGGAGTATTTCTTCTCGGATTGATATCCTGCATTAAATCGACCTCTTTCCCTTCGTCTGTATAAACTCCTATATCCAGGCCTAATGATTGTAATTCCCTCATAAGAACTTTAAATGACTCAGGAGTACCAGGCCTTGGGATCGGTTTACCTTTTACGATCGCATTAAGAGCTTCATTTCTTCCTTGCATATCATCAGATTTAACTGTTAACAATTCTTGAAGAGTATAAGCGGCTCCATAAGCTTCAAGAGCCCATACTTCCATTTCCCCAAGCCTTTGTCCACCTTGCTGAGCTTTACCGCCCAAGGGTTGCTGAGTAACCAAAGAGTAAGGACCAGTGGATCTTGCATGAATTTTATCATCCACCAAATGGACTAATTTGAGGAAGTGGGAATATCCCACAGCAACTGGCTGATCAAAGGGTTCCCCTGTTCTACCATCTTTAAGTAATAACTTTCCAGGATCTTCAGGATTGTAAACCCATGCTTTACCTGGCTGTTTCGAAGCTTCCTCTAAAAATGCTTGAACAGTTTGATGTGATTTTTCAGCTCCATACATTTCGTCAAATGGAACAACTTTAACCCGGCAATTTAAGTTGGAGGCTGCCCAGCCCATCAATAATTCAAAAACTTGCCCTACATTCATCCTACTTGGGACTCCTAAAGGATTAAGAACTATGTCCACAGGG
>QCNA01000007.1 GCA_003213375.1 Prochlorococcus sp. AG-424-A03
AAAATGCATCAAAGGCAAATTTATTTCAAAAAATTAATTCAAATATTCTAGAAAATAGTGTTCCAAATAATTTAAGAGATCCTAGAAATAAATGGTTTGGCCTTACTAGGCGCTTAAGGGTAATCATCACAAATCCGGATATTGTGGATATTACAAAAATCAAAAATTTTGAGGATCTAACCAATCCTTCTTTTAAAGGAAAAGTATGTCTAAGAAATAGAAAAAGTCCTTATAATCAATCTTTGGTTTCTAATCAAATAGCAAGGAAAGGCGTTGGCCAAACAAAAATTTGGCTTAAGGGTTTGATATCAAATGTCTCCACTCCCTATTTTTCTGGAGATTCTTCATTAATAAGAGCTGTAGGGCAGGGAACGTGCGGTATTGGAATCGTTAATCATTATTATGTCGCAAGGATGCTTGATGGAGTTAAAGGCCCAAGAGATGCTTCTTTAGCAGAAAAAATAAAATTAATAATACCCAATCCTGCGCATGTAAATATAACTGCTGGGGGCGTATATAAATATGCAGAAAACAAGACTGAGGCTATTAAACTTCTTGAATATTTAGCTTCTAGTGAAGGTAGTCAAGGTTTAGCTAATAAAACTTATGAGCACCCTTTAAAGGAATCAAGTCAAAATAGAATTGTTAGTAAATTTGGAGATTTCACTCCAGATAATGTGACTATAAAAGAAATTGGCAAATTCAATAGTAAGGCAATAGAAATAATGAAAGAAACTGGTTGGAATTAACAAAAATCTAAATATATTTTTAGTATAAATTTTTTAATTTATATTTTAAATATGGGAGAGGTGGCTGAGTGGTCGAAAGCGAACGACTCGAAATCGTTTAATAGGTAACTATTCGTGGGTTCGAATCCCACCCTCTCCGTAACGACTTCATTTGCAGACTAAAGTTATGCTGTAATAAGTCCTCCAACTAGACTGCAATCACAGGATAGTTGGATATTTTTCTTATGGTAAGATAACTTTTTGATTTTGAAATATAAGGTATTTCTAGGGAAAATATGGGTAACAAATAAGTGGTACATGTTTTATTTTCATGGGGTATGAAAAGCACCCATGGGGTACATAAAAATACCAGTGCGATTTCAGCAATTTAGGAGATAGTTCAAGTGACACCTTCTTATGATGGGGGACAAGAAATTTTGATGTGGTACAGAATATTTTGATGGGGTTTATTGGTTGACAGTTGATCTAAAGTTTAGAATAAACATCTATTTTATATGGTGTATTCAGGTGACATTTAGAGAACGCGAGAATGATATCGACTTTCAGTTACATCAAATTTCAAAATTTTTTTCGGACATGAAAAAACTTGTTATCCTTTTTCTCATATTGATATGTTTTACCAGTGGTAATTCATACTCAAAGGGTCGATCTCCTTGGAATTTCTCTGAGGACTTTGAAAATGAAAAAGAAGGAAGATTGAGAACCAACAAATTTACGACCAACAATAAGGGTACAGGTCGAAAACCATTCAAAATTAGAAAAGATCCTGATGGCAATCAGTATCTTGAAGTGACAGTGAAAGATGGATGGAATGTTGATCAAAAAGGAAGAGAAAAGGAAACAACTGAAAGAGCAGAATTTCAGGTCAAACCCAAAAAAGCATTAGGTAAAGAAATATGGATCAGTTTCAAAAAAAGACTTCCAGAGGATTTTACTCATATCGACGACAGAGTATTATTTTTTCAATTCAAAAACACAATGCATATTGATGATGGAAAAAATGGTCCTCTGATAGGATTACGTTATTATGAAAATGGAAATAGATTGCAAATAGGAGGAGATACCGGAGGAGATGCAGGTCGATCTATAAGTCGAAAGGAAGAGCGCCTTCATCGTATTGAAACAAAGTATAAAAACTATGGAGGAAAATATTGGTTTCAAAAATGGAAAAAGTACCGAAATGAAAGTAAAGACAGAGATGTTGATGGTACAGCGAGTGTCACTCCATTAGGGAAATGGAGTACATATAAGATTGGAATTCATAATACAAAGAATGATGATGGTTTTGTGAAAGTTTATAAAGATGGCGAATTGATGTTTGATTATAATGGTGTCACTTATGATTGGCGTGGACGTTATTATCAAAGTCATATCAGAATCGGTATCTATCGAGATCGAGTATTTGGAGTGAGTTACCCCGATCAAACAATTCACTTTGATGATTTCATTGTTGTTTCAGATGAAAAGACTTTAGATCAGATACTCGCCAGATAGTCTGCGATCTTTTGATGAGCAGGTTCAAGTGGGTGTTTCTCGGTCGTGTTGATAAAGTGTTTTATTGCAGTTCTAATCTTGATTTCTCAGATAGAAATGTTTATATTTTTTGATTGATTTCTTATCTTTACTGTCGGAAAGTAATAGATTATTCTTTTTATAAAGAACTTAAAAATAGTCCGACTTAGATACCAATATTTTAGTATACAAACTCAGTTATATCAAACGAACTGACGGAATTTAGAGTATTATTTTAGCGTTCCCTAACACCTAAAAAAGTGTTATTTTAGGGGGCAGACAAAATAACACTTACCGATTTCATGTGGTACAAAATGGGGTTATTTTTGTAATTTCTCTATTCTTTCCCTAAGATTAGCGATGTAGACTGGGATGTATTCTGAGTTCAGATTACACCCTCTCCGTTAATTTATCGTTTCTGGAAGTCCCAATAATAAAATAAGAGGGCATTTATTTGCCCTCTTCGAGTCTTATGCACCTCGCTGTCCACAAAGTCGATGAAGTTCTTTTGACTCCTGAATTATTTCTACTCCTACTTAATTAGAAAAGATAGTAGCGACAACCGCAAAGCACTAATACTCGGGTATTAATACTCTATTAATTTCATATGAATAAGAGGATAATAAAGGAGTAGAGATATAGGAGGTTTTATGAGACTCACCACTCCATTCACTGCCCTTAGAAATGCGACTTCAGATATTTGGAGAATGCATGATTTTAATTATCAACTGCCAAAAGATTCAAGACAAGATTATTGGGAGAAAGAGTGCATAGATCACCCAACAAGTTCTCATTGCAAAGTTTACTAAAGGTAATATAAATTCAAGACATTAAAAAACTTTTGAGGTTATGTACTTCTATAAGTAAGCAGATATTCTTTTAGTATAAAACTAAAGAAAATATGGCAATTAATAATTCAATATCTAAATATGACTGGCAGTTTCTTGCAACAGGATTTTTTTTAATTTCAGTTTATATTTTTACAGATTTAATTGGCGTCATTGATAAAGAATATTTTTACTTTGTACCTAGATTAATTAGTGATCAACCCCATAGGATTTTCACATCAATTTTAATCCATGCAGATCTAAATCATTTATTAAGTAATCTTGGAGGAATAATCATTACTAGATATTTTTTGATGAAACTTGGAATAGAAAGCAGATTTTTTTATCTGAAATTTATTTTTATTTGTTCTTTTATTAATTTCTTTATTATTTGGGTTTACGAAAAGATTTTATCGTACTTTCTTAATTTCTATCCCAAATATGCTGCTTTAGGATTTAGTGGAATAATTTATGCTTTATTTGGATTCATACTATTAAGCTCTTTTTATGGAAAGAAATATTTTTTAGGTAAAAAAATCGGTTTTAAGTCCAATTATGAAGTTCAGAAAATGTCAAAAACAATATGCTTTATAGGTTTGATTTTCTCCTTTTTGCCAGGGGTAAGTTTATTAGGTCATTTAAGTGGTTTTATTGCAGGGTGTTTTTTATTCTTGATCTAAATAAGATAATTCTTTATTGATCAAATTAATATAGATATTCACCCAGATATTCAACCTTTTTTTAAAATTATTTACTTTTAAACTGATCAATTTTGATATCGAAAGTAACTACTATTCCAATACTTATAAGGATTAGTCCAATCGCAATTTGGGGTGAAGGTAATACCATATTAGAATTATTTACAGCAACTCTATCGAATCTTTACCAGTTACTAAGAAAGATTGAGTAATATTAACTTTGAATAAAGTATCACCTTAAAAAATGGCAAAAGTAGAAAATGATCTTGATATATATTATGCAGTTGGAAATGCAAATACTCAAAGACAAGAAAACGAACTTGCAGCAATTATGAAAAAACGTAATTCTGCAGGATGGAAGTTGATCTCAACAAGTAGCGCAATAGTAGATACTAAAAACCAGTTTTCAAATCTTTATCTATTTTGGGAAAAAAATTAGTAATTAATATTGTAGATACTTTATGTGTTTCCCCAGTAAGTTTTACAAATTAGAAACTCTTCGCACGTTAATCTCTTATAAGTAAATCCCCTTCTCTCTGAATTAGGGTGATTTTTCTTTATGTCCACAAATGGGAAACTGTCACATGTGACAGTTAAGTAACATTACATTCAGCGCTTCCACGAAATAGAATTTAATGGCATAGTTTATATATGTGTGAAGGAGTGGATTTACTGAAGCAGTGGAAACAAGGAAACACTTGTTTTGGTAGAACCATAAAAGACCCAATTATCAGGGGTCTTTTTTTTTGCAAATTCTTTGCTTCTAATTACTTTCATGTCGTTCCAAGGATTTCTTATAAAAAATTTGATATTTGATAAAATGAGTTACTTTCTAAATATTCCCTGTTTGTTTCTATAATTTCCCCTGTAGGAAAAGATGTTATTTGCCCTCTACGTTTTTGATAATCATCATTAATGTTCATCTAATATGAATAAAAAAGATCTAAATTTTAAATCAGTAATTTTTAAAATATTTTTTACCTATTTAGGGGTTTATTTTCTTGCTCTAATATTCAAGTATACCTATGATCTTGAGTCCCTATTTAATAATATTCAATACAAATATTTGATTGCTTTAAATATAGTTTCTATATTTTTAGGCCTTCCTTTATCAATTATTTTTGATTTTATCTTAATAAAGATTTATGGGTTGAAATATGTTTTATTCTTTTCTCCTGCTTTAACCATTTTAAGTGTAATTCAAGTTCTTATTCTGAGGAAAATTAAATTTAAATTTTCTAGAAATATATTATTTTTAAAAAACCCAGAAAAAAATAATCTTTATAAATTTTTTGACAATATTACTTTCAAATCTTTTTATATTTTAATCATAAGATCTTTCCCAATCCTACCTCATGTTTTGGGTAGCTATATCATTGCCTCGTCAAAAATTAAAAAGAAAGTTATTCTATTAAACACATTTTTTGGATCATTTTTTTACTATGTTTTCCTTTATCTAATAATTAGATAATCTTTAGTGAAATTATTTTTCCCAAAAGGGGTCTGTAGTTAAAGAAACCCTTAATGTAGATTCTTTATAATTTTTAATTTCACTGATACAAGCCCTCACTGTTTCACCATTTACATCTATTTCACAGGCTCCACAACTTCCTGTGAGGCAGCCAGTAGGGATATCTAAACCTGCTTTTTCAGCAGAAGAAAACCAGTCATCACCATCTGAAACAAATGTTTCTTTATCGTTTGGCCATATTACTTTTATATTTTTTTTCTCTTTCAACTTAAAAATGATTTGAGATTTAAATGTTTGTGGAATTCATTCGCAAGATTATCAATAATGGATTGTCTCTTCTCTTTATAAGATATTGACTTTTTATTTAATATTGGTAGATTTTTACTCTTCCTTATTAAATTAATATATTGTGCTCTCCAACTGTCATTTTCAAAGATCCCATGAATGTAAGTTCCTGCAATAGTTCCTCCTTTATTATTTTCTTTGTACCAACCAAGATCTGAATCTTCAAAAATAGGATTAATCTTTAATGAACTTTGGATTTCATCTAATACAGTTTGACCATTATGAATTTCAAATCCATTAATTTCTGATTGGCACGGCCATATAGATTTAGAGTTAATTTGACGTGTTAATTTTTTTTTAAAGAAAGTCGTTTTTAATGGTAGTAATCCAATACCTTTAATTTTTTGTTCAGAATAATTTTTGGAACCCTCTTTGAAATGCGGATCTTCAAGTGTAGTTCCTAACATTTGTAAACCTCCACATATTCCAATAATATTTCCTTCGCTTTTTGAATAGTCCCTTATGTCTTGAGATAAGCCAGAATTTTCAAGAAATATTTGATCTTTAATCGTTTGTTTGCTGCCCGGCAGAATAATGAAGTCATACTTACTTAGGTTTTGTGATTTTCTAATCCATTCCATTAAAATTGTTTCTTCATTTTCTAGGGGATCAAAATCCGAGAAGTTACTAATAGATGGTAATTTTATAATTCCAACTTTGATTTCAGGATTTTTAGAAAGTGATTTTTTTTCTATTAAATCTAAAGAATCCTCTGGAGGAAATGAATCATTTAACCAAGGAATAATTCCAATAACAGGGATTTGAGTTTTATTCTCTATCCATTTTTTTCCATTTTCAAATAATGAAAGGTCTCCTCTGAATCTATTTATAATAATTCCCTTAATAAGTTTCTTTTCTTCAGGCTTCATTAATTCAAGAGTACCAATTATTTGTGCAAATACACCTCCCCTTTCAATATCAGTAACTAATATGCAATTTGCATTTAAATATTTTGCAATTCTTAAATTAGTAAGGTCTCTATGAATTAAATTCATTTCTACTGGACTGCCTGCCCCTTCGATAATTAAGCGGCAATTCGGATTCCTTTCGTAAATAGAATTTAAACTTTTTTTAATTACTTTCCAGCCTGGAATAAACCAATCTTTATAGTAATTTTGTGCGGTTGTGGTGCCTATGCTTTTGCCAAGGTGAATCACCTCGCTTACTGAGTTTCCTTGTGGTTTTAATAAAATGGGATTCATCTCTGCAGAGGGATTAATACCACAAGCAAAAGCTTGAAGTGCTTGTGAATATGCCATCTCTCCACCTTCCCAATCAACCCAAGCGTTGTTACTCATATTTTGTCCTTTAAAAGGTATTGGTTCTTCTCCTAAATTTTTAAGAATCCTGCAAATAGCAGTAACCGTTAACGATTTCCCTGCTCCACTGGAAGTACCTAAGACCATTATTGGTTGCCTTATTTCATGTAATTTTGCTTCTAACTCCATTAGTAATTTATATTAATTTTAAAATTTATTAATTATTAAATTGAATTATAATTTGGTAAAAAATTTGTGTTAATTCTAGCCTCTGCTTCTCAATCTAGAAAGAAATTACTAGAAAATTGTCAAATCGAATTTATCCAAATAGCAAGTAAATTTGATGAAACTACTATTCAAGAAAAGAATATATTTAATTTAGCTTTGGAATTATCTTTTCAAAAGGCTAATAGTTTATCTGAAAATATCCAAAACTTATCATTGCCCGAAGAATTTAATTATGGAACTATGGAAATACTTGGGTGCGATTCAATTTTTGAATTTAAAGGAGAAGCTTATGGAAAACCATCTAATAAAGAGGAGGCATTTATTAGATGGAAAAAAATGTCTGGAGAATTTGGATTTTTACATACTGGTCATACTCTAATAATTGGGAATTTTGATTCAACTTCCAATATTTTTAAAATCACTGAAATAATAAAAAAAACAGTAAGTTCAAGAGTTTATTTTTCTAATTTGGAGGATTGGGAAATCAAGAGTTATGTAGATACAAATGAACCTTTATATTGCGCAGGAGGATTTGCCTTGGAAGGTATTGGTGGTAAATATATAAAAAAAATAGAGGGTTGTTTTAGTAATGTAATGGGTTTAAGTTTGCCATGGCTCAGAGAAAATTTATATAGATAATAAAATTGAGCAAAAAAAAACCCTATCTAAAGATAGGGCTTTTTTAAAGATGAAATAGAAATTAATCTAGATCAGGCATTTCTAGAGCTGGTTCACTCTTTCTGTCGATTCCTTTCTCGAAACCAGCAGCGGCAGCTCTAGCACGTCCAGCATGCCAAAGATGACCGATAAATGTAAACCATCCTAGGAAGAATTGAGCTGCAGCTAACCATTGTCTTAAGTTAACGAAGTTAACAGCATTTGGCTCTGTAATGATTCCACCAACAGAGTTGATAGAAGCGTTAGGAGCATGAGTCATATATTCAGCTGCTCTTCTTACCTGCCAAGGCTGAATATCATTTTGAATTTTCTCAAGGCTCAATCCATTAGGACCTCTTAAAGGCTCTAACCATGGACCTCTGAAATCCCAAAATCTCATTGTTTCACCACCAAATATAATTTCACCAGTAGGAGATCTCATGAGATACTTACCTAGACCTGTTGGTCCCATTGTTGAACCTACGTTAGCTCCAATTCTTTGGTCTCTCACAAGGAAAGTAAAGCTTTGAGCCTGTGAAGCTTCAGCATTTGTTGGGCCATAAAATTCTGAAGGGTAAGCAGTATTGTTAAACCAGATGAATGTTGAAGCAATAAAACTTGCTACACAAATTCCACCAAGAGCATAACTTAGTAGTCCTTCACCGTTCCAAATGAATGCTCTTCTTGCCCATCCAAAAGGTTTAGTAAAGATATGGAATATTCCTCCAATAATTGCAGTAATACCCACATAAACATGCCCACCAACAATATCTTCAATAGAGTTAACACCGATTATTGAACCAGCTCCACCCCATGGAGATCTGAATAGATAACCAAGAATAACCCTTGGATCTAAAGTTGGATTAACAAGCCTCACTTCACCACCACCAGGTGCCCATGTGTCATATGCTCCGCCGATAAAACACCAGTTTACTGACCATGCTAATGCACCTACACCGAGAACAATCAAATGATATCCAAGGATATTTGTCATTTGATTTTTATCTCTCCAGTCAGTGGAGAAAAATGGAAAATCTTCTTCAAGTTTTTCTGGACCTGCTAATGAATGGTAAATGCCACCAAAACCAAGAACAGCAGAAGCTATCAAGTGAACCACGCCTGCTTGGAAGAAAGGCATGATATCAGTAACTTCACCACCAGGGCCTATTCCGTAACCAAACATTGCGACGTGTGGCATGCAGATTAAACCTTGCTCCCACATTGGTTTATCAAAAGTAAAATGATTAACCTCAAAGAGCATCATTGCTCCCGCCCAAAAGACTATTAGTCCAGAGTGAGCAATGTGAGCTCCTAATAAACGTCCAGATAAATTGATTAATCTAGCATTACCTACATACCAGGCATAACCAGTTTCCTCAATACTTTGGTTTGGAGCTCTTAATAAATTATTAAAGGGCGTTTCCACGTGGAAGAACCTCCTCAGGGAATACAAAGTTTTCGTGTGGTTGATCCACAGAAGACATCCATGCTCGCATACCTTCGTTCAAAAGTATATTTTTTGTATAGAAAGTTTCAAATTCTGGATCTTCTGCTGCACGGATTTCTTGGCTTACGAAATCATAAGCTCTTAAGTTTAGTGCTAAGCCGACAATACCTATTGAAGATGTCCACATACCCATAACAGGTACAAATAGCATCAAGAAATGTAAGAAACGCTTGTTTGAGAAAGCAATACCGAAGATTTGACTCCAGAATCTATTCGCTGTAATCATCGAATAAGTTTCTTCTTCTTGAGTTGGATCAAATGCTCTAAATGTTGAACTTTGAACCTTACCATCTGTATAGATACTTGTATCTTCATACAAAGTGTTTTGTACTGTAGCTCCATGGATAGCACAAAGTAGAGCACCACCAAGAATTCCAGCAACACCCATCATGTGGAATGGATTTAAAGTAATATTGTGAAAACCTTGAATGAACAGAATGTAACGGAAGATTGCTGCAACACCGAATGAAGGTGCGAAGAACCAACTATGCTGTCCTAAAGGATAAATAAGGAAAATACTTGTGAATACTGCAATTACTGCTGAGAATGCTAAAGCGTTGTATGGTCTAATTCCAACAAGGCCAGCAATTTCAAACTGACGAAGCATAAAACCAATAAGGCCAAATACTCCATGTAATGCAACGAAGTTCCAAAGTCCACCAAGCTGTAGCCATCTTACGAAGCTACCTTGGGCTTCAGGACCCCATAAAAATAGAAGACTGTGTCCCATGGCATCACCAGGGGTGCTTACAGCTGCTGTTAAAAAGTTACAACCTTCAAGGTATGAGCTTGCAACTCCATGTGTGTACCAAGAGGTAACAAATGTTGTTCCGACGAACCAACCACCTATAGCAAGATATGCACAAGGAAGTAAAAGTAGTCCGGACCAACCAATAAATACAAAGCGGTCGCGCTTCAACCAATCATCGAGGACATCAAACCATCCTCTTTGTGGGGCGCTACCAACTGCGATCGTCATGAGAAATCGTTTTTAGCTTCGGGATACGCAGTGACTGTAACAAAGATTGAGAGTAATGTGGGGAAATATTTGTATATCTGAAATGCCTTGTAAAGCTTTCCTGACTTTTTTATTAAAAATTAGGTAAGAATACTCCCTTAGTTTGTTAAATTATCTGAATTAGGCTCTAAAAAAAGATAAAAAATGAATTCAGACCTCACGTCATTCGATAAAATCGAACAAAAAATTGGTGGATCAAGAAAAATTTCAAATTATATTATTGGAGGAATGTTGACTATAGGAGGTATTGGTTTTCTTTTGGCCTCTATATCTAGTTACACAGGAAGGGATTTATTACCTTTAGGAAATCCTTCAACTTTGTTGTTTATTCCTCAAGGAATTATAATGGGAGCATACGGAGTAATAGCTAATTTATTAAATTTTTACTTGTGGTATTTGGTTTACATAAACTTTGGTTCAGGAAGTAATTATTTTGATAAATCCTCAAAATCTGTAGAAATAAAAAGAAAGGGATTATTTAAAGATGTTGAAGTTAAATTAAATTTTGATGAAATTAAATCTGTTAAGTTGGATATAAGTGAGGGATTTAATCCTAGAAGAAGAATTGCTTTAGTATTAAAAGGTAGAAAAAAACCTCTCCCTTTAAGCGGAGCAGGTGAACTTAAACCACTGCTTCAAGTTGAAGAAGAAGGAGCTCGTCTAGCTAAATTTTTAGATGTTAATTTGGAGGGCTTAAAATAAAAAAAAAAATTTTTTTAAAAACATTATCTTTTATACAGGTTTTGTTTTTGGTTCAAGCTTGTAGTTATAAAAGTAAGATTGATTCAAATTATTACTGCCAAAAACTTAAATTAAATTGTATTCAGAGTAATAAAGTAATTAATTTTAAAACTTCAAAAGGTGATTTTGAGGTAAAATTATTTGGTAAAGATAACCCAGTAACAGTTTCAAATTTTCTGGAAAACATAGACAATAATATTTATGAAAATAAAAAATTTTATAAAATAATAAATTATCCCCAAATAAGGTTTATACATGGCGGCGTTAATCCAGAAAATAAATCTTATATAGAACGAAAACAAATCCTGAATAAGACAAGTCCAACAATACCTTTGGAAATAAAATTCAAAGAAGAAATAAAACCAAGATATAACTATCAAATAAAGAATCCTAGTGAAACAGTAAATTTAGTTAATACTTTTGAGAGTGGATCAATCGCTATGGTTAAAAACGGTAAGAATAAGTCTTCATCTACTGAATTTTTTTTTGTAACGACTAAAATCCCAGCACTAGATGGAAGATATTCGATTTTTGGAAAGATTATTAAAGGATTAGACGTACTCGAAAAAATCAATAAAGAAGATTACATCAAGGCAGTCCAGATATCTAATTAAATTTCTAGAGAATATTTATTTATTTTCAACATTTCTGTATTAACTCCTGAAGAGCGTTTAAGAGCTACCTTACCAGTCCTCGCTATTTCAAGGATGCCATATGGCTCGAGTAATTTCTCTAGAGCAACTAACTTCCCAGGATCTCCAACTACCTCTAGAGTTAAGGCCATATCTGATACATCAACAACTTTAGCACGGAAAATCTGTACTATATCAAGGATATTACTCCTAGTATCTTCTTTCGATGAAACTTTTAGTAACATCAATTCCCTTTCAACAGCTGCGAGATTAGTAAAATCTACAACTCCCAGAACATTAAATAACTTATTAAGTTGCTTAGTCATTTGTTGAAGAGTTTCATCATCACCCTCTACTACCATTGTTAACCTTGAAATCCCTTTAGATTCTGCAGGTCCTACTGCAAGGCTATCTATGTTGAATCCCCTTCTAGCGAAGAGACCTGAGATTCTACTCAAGGCTCCAGATTCATCTTCTACAAGAACTGATAATGTATGTTTCATATTTTAAAAGGTTTTTAAATCTCTAATCCATTCATAAGAAATTCTATTGAATACTGAAGGGTCTTCATCATGGATACAATGCCCTGAATTGGATACTATTTTTAATTTTACCCATCTATGAAAATTTGCAATCTTTTTACCAACAAATAAAGGTATGAAATTATCTTTTTCGCCCCAAATCAATAAAAAAGGAACTTTTTTTGAGGCGCTAAGTTTTCTCAAAAGGTGAGAAGCTTTAAATTTTTTATCTCGAGAAGACATTCCAATACACATTGCTCTTAATGATCTAGCTGAAGTTCTCCTTAGAACTGGTTTTGTAACCAAATCTATTAGTTCGCGATCAATATTATCTTTTTTGAAATAGGCAGAATTTAGTCCCAGTTTAATAACCCCTAATTTAGTTATTAAAAATAAAATAATCTCTAAAGGGAAAAACAAAAAAAATATTGTTATGAATCTATCTTGAAATTTCTTAAATGATGATTTTTTTGTTATGGAATTTTTATTTTCTTGAATTTGATCTGGCAAAGGCGATGCAATGACTGCTGCAATCTGATCCTCTAATGAAACTGCACATGTTAAAGCAACTAGCGATCCAAGGGAATTGCCAATAAGAATTACTTTCCCAGAATTCTTTGGTCTTATTACCTGTGCAATAAAGTCTTTCACTTGATCACACCAAATCTCATTATTTAATTTTCCAATTTGTCTAATCCCAGGTTGATCTGAATCCCCAAATCCTATTAAATCCAGAGAATAAGAGGCAAAATTCTTTTTCGCAAAATACTCTAAATTGTTTCTCCAATGTTTTCGACTTGCTCCAAATCCATGGAGAAAGATAATTGGAATCTCATTTTCTTCGCCTGTAACACTCCAACAAATTTTAAAACCATTCCAATTCCAGTAATTAGGAATGTTTATATTTTTTTTTAAATCATTATTCATATATTCAAAAATTTTCAAGATATTTGAATTATCTACATTTTTAACAAATAAATGTATTTTGAATGTAAATTATAGTAATCATTAAATTTTACTATGGCTAAAGAAATTTTTAGTATTGCAGCAGTTTTTTGGATACTGATACCAATAGGATTAGTAGGTGGTGCTTTGTTATTAAAGTTTCAGGGAGACTGATTCTCACGGATACATCACAATTTGAGTTATGGTCTTAAAGTTAAGTAAATCTTAAGTATGAAGATTCTTTTAGTAGGAGCAACAGGGACACTTGGTAGACAAATAGCAAAGCAAGCTATAGAAGAGGGACATGAAGTAAGATGCTTTGTAAGAAATCCAAGAAAAGCTTCCTTTCTACAAGAATGGGGTTGTGAACTAACAAAGGGTAATTTATTAAATTCCTCTGATATTGAATATGCATTGCAAGATATTGAAGTAGTTATTGATGCAGCGACTAGCAGGCCAGATGATCCTAAAAGTATTTATGAAATAGATTGGGATGGAAAACTTAACTTGTTTAATGCTTGCGAATCTTTAAACGTAAAAAGGGTAATATTCCTTTCTATCCTCCTAACAGAAAAGTTTAGAAATGTTCCTTTAATGGATGTTAAATTTTGCACTGAAAAACTTCTTGAAAAATCTGATTTAGACTATACAATCTTCAAATGTGCAGCTTTTATGCAAGGTGTTATTGGTCAATTCGCAATCCCAATCTTGGATAGTCAAGCAGTGTGGATGAGTGGGACTCCAACTAAAATTGCTTATATGAATACTCAAGATATGGCGAAAGTTGTTGTAGCAGCAGTAAATAATCCAAAAACTCACAGAACATCTTTGCCATTAGTAGGTCCAAAAGCATGGGATTCAAATGAAGTTATATCTTTATGTGAAAAATTTAGTGAAAAAAAGGCGAAAATTTTTAGAGTTTCCCCCTTCCTTATTAGCATCACTCAAAAAGTAGTTTCTTTTTTCCAGGACTCTTTAAATGTTGCTGAAAGATTGGCTTTTGCCGAAGTAACTAGTAGTGGTGAATCATTAGATGCTGACATGAGCAAAACTTACGAAATATTGGAACTTAAAAAAGATGATATGACCTCACTAGAAAGTTATATAAAGGAGTACTACCAACAAATACTTAAAAGATTAAGGGAAATGGAAGCAGATCTAAATATTGAGGAAAAAAAGAGATTGCCTTTCTAATATTGCAATCTTAGACTTATATAGTATATTTGTACTATATAAATATTTTTTATTATGTCTGTTTCTAAGTCTAAAAACCTTGAACGAAAACTAGATAATTTTGCAAAAGAAGCAAAAAATGAATTGAATAATGTTTGTGGATCTTCACTATGGGAAAGTCTTGGGTTTGTTTTTTTTGATCAATTAGAAGATTCTGAAAAAATTGCGAAAGCAAATTTTTACTATGGACAACTTCAAATAATTAATGAAATTAAATTTTCAATTTGAATTGAATTGCATATTTTTACGTATCTAATTTTTTTAAATCAATTTTGGCCAATCTTTTTCTGATAATATGAACTTAGTAAAAGATTAATTAATGATTGAAACTTCAGGTGTAATAGAAAAAGAGCAGGGGAATGGATTTTATTTGGTTACCTTAGAACAACCTGAAGGACATCAATGTTTATGTAGAGCTGCAGGTAAATTGACAAAATTTAGAATTAAATTATTAGCTGGAGACAAAGTTTTAGTTGAGATAAGTCCTTATGATCTTTCTAGAGGGAGGATAACTTATAGAGAGAGGAATGCAGGCGGTGCAAAACCTGCTACTAATAAAAACAATCCCAAGAGAAATAATAAATAAAAAGTTACTTTAGATAATATTTTTTATCGCTTCTTTAAACTCACTTCTTTGTTTCACACCTTGCCATTGTTTTTTTAATAATTTTTCTTTAAAAAGTTGTACTGTTGGTGTGCCATTAATACCAGCTTGTTTTGCAATATCTTGATCTTTATCAATATCTATTTCAACTCCAAGAACTGCACCATCAAGTTCTTTAATTACCCTTTTTAACTGAGGTTTCAAAACATGACATGGACCGCAGCTAGGGGAACTAAAAATTACTAAGATAGGTTTTTTACTCTCGTGATAAAGTTTCCTTAATGCATAACTGCCTTTTTGCCATTCAGAATTTGAATCGAAAGTATCTTCATTAACTTCTTCTTCATTAAAATCTGATGAATTAAGCTTTTTTTCTGGTTCTGGTGTTTCTCTGACTATAGTTTTTGCTAAGTTTTTCTTGGCTAGCCATCTTTCAGTAGCTAATGCTGCCATGCATCCAGTTCCTGCAGCAGTAACTCCTTGTCTCCACTCAGAATCAACAACATCACCTGCAGCGAAGATGCCTTCAATAGATGTTTCTGGCCTTCCTGATTTGCAATCAATATAGCCTTTATTGTCTAAATCAATTTTATTGCCCAAGAATTTCGTATTGGGTGTGTGCCCTATCGCGTAAAAAAGACCTTTTATATTGATTTCCCTTTTACCTTCTTGAGAGTGAATAGTTTCTATTCTCTCAAGCCATTCAGTACCATCCGCTTTATCAACTTTTGTATTCCAATGAATTTCTATCTTTGGATTAGCTTTCACTCTATCAACCATTGCTGCGCTAGCCCTTAATTTTTCTGATCGAACAATCAAATGCACTTTGCTCCCATACTTTGTGAGATATGCTGCTTCTTCACATGCAGAGTCGCCCCCTCCAATAACAGCTAATTCTTCATCTCTAAATTGTGGGGTGGCTCCATCACATATTGCACAAGCACTTATTCCTTTACTCCAGAATTTATCTTCATTTATCACGCCTAATCTATTTGCACTTGCTCCAGTTGCAATAATAATTGAGTTAGATTTTATAGTTCCTTCTAAAGTTTTTAATTCAAAGGGATGAGAATCGGTATTAATTGAGACAACATCACTTTCGCATAAATTAGTGCCCCATCTTTCCGCTTGAGCCTTCATTAGATCCATCAATTCAGGACCAAGGACTCCATCTGGGAAGCCTGGATAATTTTCAACAAATGTTGTAGTCATTAATTGCCCACCAGGAATTCCACCAGAATTAAATCCTGTTACAAGTAATGGTTGAAGATTTGCTCTTGCGGCATAAATTGCAGCTGTATATCCTGCAGGACCTGAACCAATAATTACAACATTTTCTACGTTTGAAAACTTCTCTTTATTTTCCATTTATTTGCTAATTTCACTATTAATAATAATAAACTAACCCAAATTATGTAGGGCGGATTTCACTCGATAAATTTATTACTTAATCGTTGACTTTTTGGTCTAATAACTTTTTTAATTCCTTTGGGAAGTTTAAAACAGAATCTTTTAAATTTTCGTTCTTTTCTCCAATATGTAATATCCACTCTCTAAATTCTTCTGCGATTGCATAACTGTCTTCATACCTTTCTAAGGTGTCCATTGCAGAAATTCTATTGGTTGCCCAACATGTCGCTATGTCTAACCTTTTTCTAATGAAATTGTCCATTGAAAGATTTAAGTTGTGTATATAGATAAACACATCAGAGAACTTATATATTGTTTAATAAGTTACAACTTTGTACTTCCAAACAATAATTTAATCTTTAATTTATATTTGAGCTAATTTTGGGAGGGGATTATAAAGAAAATATAAAGAAATAGAGCTAGACTGCCTCGCTGTGATTTGCAAGTAACCTTTCAACTTCCTCAAAACCCTCTTTAGCTGAATTTATTGCAAGTTCCTCGCTAACTTTTTCTTCTGACATTAATTTTGCGGATATTTTCTTTAAAAGAGTTTCTTTCTTTTCTCTTAGTGAACTAACAATCTCTTCTTCAATGATTGATTTTATTGCTTTAGAAATTATTTTTTTATCATTTGCTTCCTCGAATGTTCCCTGGACTAATTCTTGAATAAATAATCGATGCACCTCACTACTCCTTAGAAAGCTTTCTGTGGCATTAATAATTCCTTCAACAAGAGCTTCATCAGGTTCAGAATCATTTTCTGCCAGCTTAAATTCCCAATCTAGATGTCTTCTTTGCCAACCTGCCGAGTGAAGGCTGGGCATGACTGTCTGTGAATAAGTATCAACTGACATTTCATAAATTCTCTCTGCTAATTTCTCGCACCAGTCTTTACCATGCTTTTCTAGATTTTTCTGCATAGCTTGCCTTGGAACAGCATGACCACCATGATGACTGTGGCACACTCCATCAGGACATTCGATTGCTTTTATACTCATTGGATTATTTAGTACTTATATATTCTAGATAGCTATTTTTTAAAGAAAAGAAAATATTTTTTTAACAAAAATCCAAGACTTTTGACTTTCTTCAATTTATATTTAGTATGTTAAAAAAATAAATAAATTGACAAAAATACTTATTCCTTCCGAAACAAGCTCTGGTGAAAGGAGAGTTTCAGCGACACCAGAAGCGGTAAAGAAATTAAAAAGCCTTGGATGTGATGTTTATATTGAAAGTTCAGCAGGAAAATTATCAGGATTTAGTGACTTATTATATGAAGAATCCGGTGGAACAATAATAAGTAACTTTGATCAAAAAATTTGGAGTGAAGCAGACCTAATTTTTTGTGTTCAAATTCCACCAGAGGATTATTTAACTAAATTAAAGAAAGGCGCTGTTCTTCTTGGTCTTCTTAATCCATATGGTAATAAGGATCTTCTCAGGATTATAAATAATAATAAGATTTCAGCTTTATCACTAGAGTTGCTTCCTAGGATTAGTAGAGCTCAATCTTCTGATGTTCTTTCGTCACAGGCCAATATCGCCGGATATAAAGCAGTTCTTTTGGCTGCAAGTGAGTTGGATAGATATTTTCCAATGCTCATGACTGCAGCAGGCACTGTCCAACCTGCCAAAGTAGTGGTTCTTGGAGGAGGAGTTGCAGGCTTGCAGGCAGTAGCAACAGCAAAAAGACTTGGTGCAATAGTATTTGTATCTGATATTAGACCTGCTGTTAAAGAACAAGTAGAGTCCCTAGGAGCAAGATTTATAGAACTTCCTGAAGTGGACGAAAAACCAGGAGAGGCTGGAGGTTATGCAAAAGCTGTAACACCCGAATTCCTCTCAAAACAGAAGGCTACTTTAACTAAATATTTATCTGAAGCTGATGTTGCTATATGTACTGCACAAGTTCTTGGTAAAAAGGCCCCTGTTTTAATTGACTCTCCCATGATTGAAAAAATGAGACCTGGTGCAGTAGTTATTGACTTAGCAGTTTCTCAGGGAGGGAACTGCGAAGGAACAAAATCAAATGAAACTATTATCAAAGATGGGGTAAAACTTATAGGAGCGGGCGAATTGCCATCATCAGTTCCTTATGATGCAAGTTCACTTTATGCTAAGAACTTAACATCTTTGATTACACCATTTATAAAAGATGGTCTAATTAAATTGGATAAAGAGGATGAACTCATTGCTGGATGTTTATTAAGCGATGAAGGAGTTGTCCTTCAAAATAAAGTTTTTGAAAATTGAGGTTTTTAAACTTATGTCTTTTATAAGTCTTCTGTGGGTTCTTTTACTTGGTAGTTTATTAGGCCTCGAGTTAATTGGAAAAGTTCCTCCTACTCTTCACACACCTCTAATGAGTGGAGCAAATGCAATTTCAGGAATAACAATGCTGGCAGCATTGACTTTAATTGTAAAAGCAGATGGTAACGTGCCACTTTTAATCATTGGTTCAGTTTCTCTTGGATTTGCTCTTTTCAATGTTGTAGGCGGTTTCTTTGTAACTGATCGAATGCTCGCAATGTTTAGTCGTAAACCCTTAAATAAGAAGTAATTTTTAACATGAATCTGCCTGTAATCATTAAATTCGTTATTGACCTACTAGCTGTCCTTTTACTGGCTTTGGGAATAAAAGGATTGTCAAAAGTAAAATCAGCAAGGGATGCCAATAGATTAGCTGCATTTGCGATGTCGCTATCAGTAGTAGGATTACTTTCTTATTATTTGGGTACATCTGGAATTGCTATTCAGTCTTGGATTTGGATAATAATTGGATCAATCATAGGTAGTTTATTCGGAGCAATACTCGCAAAAAAAGTACCGATGACCTCCATGCCTGAGACAGTGGCATTGTTCAATGGTTGTGGTGGAATGTCATCACTTTTAGTGGCCTTAGGAGTTGCTATTTTTCCTATATCTGGTAGCCCAGAAAATTTTGATTTTTTTAAGTCACTTATTAACGAAGTTTCAATATCTGTTTCTATATTTGTTGGTGCCATAACTTTCACAGGTTCAATTGTGGCGATGGCAAAGTTACAGGGTTGGTTGTCAACTCCAGGATGGACTCAGAGCAAAGTTAGACATTTTGTAAATATTGTTTTTGCAGTTGCTTCCTTGATAGCCTTTTTTGATTTGATAAACGGCAATACAAGTTCTATTTGGCTTTTAGTTATAGTTTCTTCTTTATTAGGTATTGGAGTTACTTTGCCAATTGGTGGAGCTGATATGCCAGTCGTAATATCTTTATTAAATAGCTATTCAGGGATTGCAGCAGCAGCAGCAGGTTTCGTTGTAGATAGTCAGCTTTTGATAGTAGCAGGCGCAATGGTTGGAGCGGCAGGTCTAATACTTACTCAAGTAATGTGCAAGGGTATGAATAGATCATTGGTCTCAGTTCTTTTTGGGGGATCTTTATCTGCACAAAGTACAGCTTCTTCTGGTTCAGGAGAATATACAAATATAACTTCTTGCAGTGTTGAAGAATGTGCGTTGACTTTAGAGGCAGCCAACAAGGTAATTATTGTTCCTGGTTATGGTCTGGCAGTAGCTCAAGCTCAACACACTTTAAGGGAAGTGACAAAAAAACTAGAGCAAAATGGTATTGAGGTTGTTTACGCAATTCATCCTGTGGCAGGGAGGATGCCTGGACATATGAATGTTCTTTTAGCAGAAGCAGATGTTCCTTACGAACAACTTAAAGAGATGGACGTTGTAAATCCTGATTTTCCAGCAACGGATGTTGTTTTAGTTTTAGGAGCAAATGATGTGGTTAATCCTCAAGCTAAAAATGATAGCTCTTCTCCTTTATATGGCATGCCAGTTCTTGATGTGCAGGAAGCAAGAACGGTATTTGTAATTAAACGTGGTATGAGTGCAGGTTACTCCGGAATAAAAAATGATTTATTTGATCTGCCAAATACCTCAATGGTATTTGGTGATGCAAAAAAGGTACTGAATGATTTGATTGGAGAATTAAAGGATCTTGGAGTTGGGGAGAAATAATAGTATATCTTTTAGTTTTTCAGATTACTTAAAAAATAAGCCATTTCGAGAAGTTTTACCTTGGATAGGTGGCGACTTACAAACTTTGAGAGATACTTTTGTTATTGATTTTAGTAAATCAAAAAAAAATAAAAAAATATTATTTCCAATTAATAAAATTCTTTCTGAAAAATTTGAATGTGATTATCTTCTAGGGTTTTTAGAATTACCTGAAAACTTAAACTCACTTAGGGGTTTTGTAATCGTTACGCATGGTTTAGGGGGCTCAACTAAACGGTATGGTTTAAGAAGAATCTCTAGTAAATTAGCAACAAATGGTTTTGGAGTTCTTAAATTAAACCTAAGAGGATCTGGATCTGCGAGATATTTAGCTAAAGGAAATTATTGTGCTAGATGCTCCAGTGATGTTATTTCTGCAATTAATTATTTTAAAAAATTGATTAATTTAGAGTTCAAAGATCTTATGAATAGGAATAATAACCTTCCAATTTATGGAGTTGGATTATCTTTAGGCGGAACAATTCTTTTAAATGCCTGTCTAGATTACGATGAAAACAAAGGAGAAAAACTTTTAGATGGCCTTGCCTGCGTGAGTACCCCTTTAGATTTATCTTCATGTAGTCTCTGTATTGAAAAACCTAGAAATTCTATCTACCAAAAATGGTTACTTCACCGCTTAAAAAATCAGTTATGGGAGGGATTTAATGATGAAGGCAAACTCCTTGATAACGAGAAATTAAGAATAAAAATTAGAAATTTAAAAAGTATAAGAGAATTTGATCAGAAATTTACAGCTCCTAGTTGGGGATTTAATTCTTTAGAGGATTATTATATTAAAGCTTCTCCAATATTTAGAATCCAAAACTCATTAAAAAAATTACCTCCAATGCTTTTTATTCATGCCAAGGATGATCCCTGGGTTCCATATAAAGATACTTTGAATTTAAGTAAAAAATCTATTGATAAATTCACTATTTTTATAACTGAAAAAGGAGGACATAATGGCTTTCATTCGATCAATGGCTGCTGGTCAGACGTAGTCGTAAAGAACTGGTTTATGAGTATCTAGGACTATTTAAAAATGGTGTTTTTTTGAAAATCCATTTTTCTATTGGCTTACCGTTAATAATATGTGAGGTAAAAATTTCAGAAATTTTTTCTGGAGAAACTTTCTCATACCAAATACCATCAGGCCAAATAAGAAGAATTGGACCGTTCTTACATACCCTTAAACAGTCAGCTTTTGATCTTAATATATGAACTTTTTTTGTAGAAGGATCATTTTCAAATTTTTTTAAAGTCTTTTTCAGACATTCCCATGTTTTTTGACCTTCATTGCCTTTAAAGCATTTCTGTTTTGTGGGTGTTGCGCATAGTAGAAGATGTTTTTTTATATTCATTTTTATCCAATACTTACGTATTTTTTCCCTTTTTTAATTTCTTGCTTAACAAAAAGTCTGGCCCAATTGTCTACTTCAAGAATATCCTCCAATTCGGGACTCAAATTCAAATTCTCCATATGTGATTCACAAGCTTTACTTATAAATGTTGGAATTTCCTGAAAAGAAATTTTTTCTTTGAGGAATTGTTCAACAGCCATTTCATTAGCAGCATTTAAGACTGCAGGCATAGTCCCAGAAGATTTTCCTGCAGCATAGGCAAGTCCCATGCAGGGATATTTAAACTCGTCTGGCTCTTTAAAAGTTAATTTTCCAATTTCACTTAGGTTTAATCTTTTCCAATTTGTTTTAAATCTTTCAGGCCAACTCATCGCATATAAAATGGGTAGTTTCATATCTGGCCAACCTAATTGAGCTAATACTGAAGAATCTTCCATCTCAATCATTGAATGAATAATACTTTGAGGGTGGATAACTATTTCGATATTTTCGTAAGAGGTCCCAAATAAATAATGAGCTTCTATAACTTCTAATCCTTTATTCATAAGAGTTGCAGAATCTACAGTTATTTTTTTTCCCATATCCCAATTAGGATGTGAAGTCGCATCTTCCACTGTGACATGCTTTAAATCCTCAACATCCCAATCTCTGAAAGCACCACCAGAAGCTGTTAAGTGTATGGCTTTTAAACCTTTAGGCATCTCTCCTGTTGAAAAATCTGCATTTTCATAATTAGGTAATCCTTGTAAACATTGAAAGATAGCAGAGTGTTCTGAATCAGCAGGTAAAAGCCTACTATTATTTTTCTTTAATGCAGGAATAACAATTGGTCCTGCTGCAATTAAAGTTTCTTTGTTAGCAAGTGCAATATTTTTCCCCGCATTAATTGCTGACATTGTTGGCATTAAGCCCGCACAGCCTACTATCCCTGTTACCACAGTATCTGCTTTATCCCATGCTGCAACTGCGTTAATCCCCTGCTTTCCACCTAAAACCAAGGGAGCATCATCCAAATCTAAGTTATTAATATTATCTTTTAAATCTTCTATAAGACTTTCATCCTCAATAGCAACTACCTCTGGTTTATGTTCTTTAACTTGTTCAGTTAATAAATTAATATTTCTTCCTGCAGAAAGAGCTACGGCTTTAAACTTATCAGGCTGCTCAATAGCTATTTCGAGAGTTTGAGTCCCTATTGAACCAGTAGAACCCAGCACAGTAATGTATTTCAATTTTCTCTGATATTTCTAATATCTTCCCATTTAAAGGTGTATTTAAAAAACAAAAATTTAAAATTGGTTTTTTTCTTAAAATTTAGACCCTTATCCATGTTGTTATTTCATTTGATTGATCAATAAGTTCAATACCTTTTTCATTTAACAAATTTCTTATTTCATCGGCCTTCGCATAATTCTTTTCTATTTTTGCTTTCAATCTTTCATTAATAAGAGATGATATTTCTTCTTCTGTTATTTTACTCTCTTTTACTAAAACTTCTTTTTTAAGACCAAGTACCTCAGTCAACTTTTCAAGAGTTTTAAAATTTTCAAGTAGAAAGAATTTTTGATTTAGGTCTATTTTAAAACCTTCAACCCTTTGAAATTGGTTTAAAAAGTTTTTTAATGGTTTCGCTAAATCGTAAATAATTGCAATAGCACCTGCTGTATTGAGGTCATTTCCCAGAGCCTCAGAAAACTTAAGCTTTTTTTGAGATAATTCAAAACTTATTTTCTCTTTATATTCTTCTTCGATAGATTCATTTTTATCAATAGATCTAAAAACACCTTTTGTAAGATCCATAAAAGAAAGGGCTACATTAATATTTTTCCAAGCTTCTGCAGCACTCCTTAAAGCTTCTTCAGTGAAATCAAGTGGTTTTCTATAATTCACAGTCATAACAAAATATCGCAAAGTCATAGGGCTTATACCTGACTTAATTAGCTCTCTGATAGTTTTAAAATTTTTAAGGGATTTACTCATCTTTTGTCCATTTACATTGACCATCCCATTGTGTAACCAATAGTTCGCTAGCTTTTTGCCATTGGCTGCTTCTGATTGGGCGATTTCATTCTCATGATGTGGAAAAATCAAATCAGAACCACCTAAATGGATATCGATAGTATCTCCTAATTCATCTTTAACCATCGCCGAACATTCAATATGCCATCCTGGCCTACCTTTACCCCATGGCGAATCAAAAAATGGTTCATCATCTTTGGCTTTTTTCCACAGCGCAAAATCTTGCGGATTAAGTTTTTTACTATTTTCTTCATTAACCATTCTTCCTTGCTGATTGATATTTTGTTCTTGTAAATTTTGATTACTTAGCTTTCCATAATTTTTATTTTTGAAAACAGAATAATAAACGTCTCCATCCCTAGAGTATGCATAACCTTTGTCCTCAAGGATTGTTATGAAGGAGCAGATATTGCATATATGATTCGTTGCTCTTGGCATGCTATCCGGACGCATTATCCCTAAAGAATCCATATCTTTATGAAATTCAATGATATTTTTTTCAGATACTTCCTTCATTGAACTGCTTTCTTCTTTCGCTCTTTTTAAGATCTTGTCATCAATATCTGTAAAATTTTGAACATACTTCACTTTGAAATCACTGTAAATTAAAAATCTTCTCAATACATCCCAAGCGATATAACTTCTGGCATGACCAAGATGACATAAATCATAAACAGTTACCCCACAACAATAAATTTTTACTAAATCATCAATAGGCTTAAAAACCTCAACTTTTTTGCTTAAAGTATTAAAAAGTTTGATCATCTTAAAATAAGTATTTCATAAGGTTTATTTTGTCTCCATCCAATTGTCTCCAATTCCAATATCAACTAAAAGAGGCACATTTAATTTTACACAATCTTCCATAGTCTTCTTTACTAATTTCGTTGTAATTTCCAAAGAATCTGGTTCAACTTCAAACAATAATTCATCATGTACTTGTAAAAGCATTTTTGCTGGAACATTCATTTCTATGAATTTTTTATTTAGTTGAACCATTGCAATTTTAATAATATCTGCACTTGAACCCTGAATTGGGGCATTGGCTGCGGCTCTTAGTGACTGTGCTTCCATGCCAGCTCTTCTTGCGGATTGTAAGTCAATTTCGTAAGGATCTTTTCCTATTAGTCTTCCAAGTCCATTTTTATCAAACTTAAATTCTCTCTTTCTACCAAAAATTGTTTTTACATAACCTTTTGATAAGGCAAGCCTTTCTTGAAGTTCAAGAAATTTGAAAATTTTTGAATATCTTTCTTTATATTTTATTAGGAATTCTTTTGCTTCTGGAGTACTTACTCCTGTAGAACGTGCAAACTTTTTAATTCCCATACCATAGATAACTCCAAAATTTATTGTTTTCCCAACTCTCCTCTCATCAGAAGAAATTTCTTCTTTCTCAAAAATTAATCTTGCAGTCAAAGAATGAATGTCGTCATTTTTATGAAATGCGTTTATTAGTATTTCTTCATCAGCTAAGTGAGCGAGTATTCTTAATTCGATCTGAGAATAATCAGCTGATAAAAGTTTCCAATTTTTTTCAGGCAAGAATGCTTTTCTGATTCTCCTACTAAATTCAGTCCTAACCGGGATATTTTGAAGATTAGGATTGCTACTACTTAGTCTCCCAGTCGCTGTAGCAGCTTGATTAAAGTTTGTATGAACTCTTCCTGTCTTTTCGTTAATAAGATTTGGAAGAGCATCAATATAGGTGCTAAGTAATTTGCTAAGAGTTCTATGTTTTATTAAATGTTTGATTATTTCATGTTCATCGACTAATCTTTCCAGAACTACTGCATCTGTACTCCATCCTGTTTTTGTTTTACGTGATTTTTTCTTATCCAAATTTAATTTTTCAAACAAGATCTCACCAAGTTGTTTTGGTGAAGATAGATTGAAACTCTCCTCTGCTAACTCATAAACTTTACTTTCAATATCTTCTAAGGTACTTTTTAATTCTTTTGAGAGTTTATCCAAATAAGGGATGTCGATGGTTATGCCATTCATTTCCATTTGGGACAATACCGGCTCTAAAGGTAGCTCGATTTCTTCGAACAATTTGATTAATTCATCTTTTTCCTTTGAAAAACTTTCTTTAAAAATTTTGACAATCTTAAAAGTTAGAAAAACATCATAACCGCAGTAAATACTTGCTTCATCAATATCAACAAATGAAAAGTCTTTATTTTTTCCAACTGTCTCCTTAAATGAAGGAGGCTTAAATCCAAATAATCTAAAACTAATTTCACCTAACCCATGTTTCTCCTGATTATTAAGAAGGTAGTCTGCTAACAAGGTGTCAAAGGTTACGCCTTTAAGATCAAGTCCATGATTTAAAAATATTTGCCTATCAAATTTTGAATTTTGGAGTGCCTTTTCTTTTTTTGGATCTTCTATCCAATTTCTTAGCTTTGAGAAAACATCTTCTATTGATAATTGATTGGAGGTCTCCTTTTTTGTTTGATGACCAAGAGGTATATAAAATAAATCATCATTTTCTTCTCCAAGACATAACCCTATCCCAACAAGTTCCGCATCGATTGGATTCAAACTATTGGTCTCTGTATCTAAAGAAACTATTTGATTAGTCTTGTCTAATCTTTGAATTAATTTATCAAGTAATTCGAAATCATTTACGAGAATTACGTTGATTTTAGGGATTTTATTTTCACTATTTTCTAATTCATTATTGCCTGCGACTTTTGGTTCCTTCTCCTCCTCTTTAGCTACATTATTTTTGTTAAAACCACCTTTGCTGAAAGTTGAATTGAAAATATCAATTTGTCTTAGTAGTGTTGATAGTTCTAATTTTTTCAGTGACTCTGAAAGTAGTTTTTGATTTATATTTTTTAATTCATAACCGTTACTCAAAATTAAAGGCACCTCAGTATTTATTTTTGCTAAATCCCTGGAAAGAAAAGCATTATGTTTATCGTTTCTTAGCTTTTCTATAACTGAACCTTTGATGAATCCTTTATATTTCTTATCGTTGTTCTGCTGAATCTTGTCCAAAGTCTGATAGATTCCATCAAGCGTGTCGTTCTCTTTTAGTAGATTAATTGCAGTTTTTGGACCTACCCCTTTAATACCTGGAATATTATCAGAACTATCACCAGTTAGGGCTTTAAGATCAACTACTCTTTCTGGCACAACACCTAATTTTTCTTTTACTCCATTTTCATTCATAAGAGTTGGATTTCCACTTTTCGCATATGGACCACCACCCATATAAAGTACATAAATATCTTTTTGATCATCTACTAATTGAAATAAGTCCCTATCTCCAGAAAGAATATTCACGCACCATCCTTTAGAAGAAGCATCATTTGCAATTGTACCTAGGAGATCATCTGCTTCGTATCCTGGAGATTTAAAAATTGGTAAATTAAGGCTTTCTTCTAAAATGATTTCTAATTGTTCAATATCCTGAAAAAAAACATCTGGTGCCACATCTCTATTGGCCTTATAATTTGGATCTAATTCATGTCTGAAAGTTGGTTTTTCGGTATCAAACGTAATACAAACACCCTCAGGACTAATATTTTTGCAATTATCCAGAAGACTTTTTAGGAATCCATAAGTGACACTTGTTGGAAATCCCTCTTTGGTAGTTAAACCTCCATCAATCCCTTTGCTAAATGCATAGAAGCTTCTAAAAGCAAGTGAGTGGCCATCGACTAAAAGTAAAATTGGTTTTTTAGAGTTTTCAGATTTTAAACTCATTTTCTCTTCTTAGCCCAAGGTGGAATATCAATAAAGATTTGCTCTCCAGGTTCTAATCCATCAATGACTGAAGTTTTATTTCCACTACTAATACCAATTTCGATTTTTTCAAATTTCGGAGAATTGTTTTTATCAACTTTCAAAATTCCTTTTTCACCTTTTTCAGTGACAATAGAAACTGTTGGTACTAAGATTTTTTCTTCATTACCTTCGACTCTAAATTCAAGATCTGCAGTCATTCCAATTTTAATTTCTTCAGAAATATCTTTAAAATTTAAAGTTACTTCGAATGAGGTTACATTATTATCTTTTACAGCTCTTGCAGCTATTTTTTTAACTATGGCAATATATTTTTTTGAGGGATAAGCCTCAATTCTTACTGAGGCTTCTTGACCTATTTTTATTCTGCCAATGTCACTCTCAGGAACTTTAGCAACAATTTCTAGGCCCTCTGATAGTTCAAAAATAAAGTTTTTGGTTTTAGGGTCTGAACCTAAGTTTGTACTTGGAGTGACATAAGATCCTATCTCAGCATATTTTGCAGTTATCTTTCCTCCATAAGGAGCTTTAATTAGATAGAAACTTTTTTCAGCTTTTGCATCATTAAGTTTTGCGCTACTAATGTTGTAGTTATTTTTATAACTTTCATAGTCTTCTTTACTTACCGCGCCTTCTTGATATAAATATTCCCTTCTTAAAAATTCAGATTTTTGTTTTTCTACATTTAATTCAAGTTCTTCAATTTTATAGATAAAGTCTTCATCATCAAGAGAAGCTAAAACCTGATCTTTTTTTACAAGATCGCCCTCATCTACTTTGATTTCTTTTATAACGCCTTGCTTCCGAGGCCCAATATTGCTTGTCCTTATTGCTTTTACTTCACCACTAGTATTAATTGAATCTGAGAGGATTCCTTTTTCAACTTGAACTACAAAATCAGAAATATCTTTTGACTTATTTTTCTTGAAGGAATTAGCTATAAAAACGAAAAATATAGCTAAAGAAAGCAGTATAATTCCATTTCTCAAATTAATATTTTTTTTTATTAAATCAAACATTTCTTTTTAAAAGCAGGAGTAGAGAATATTTAGGAACTAAATAAATAATCAAGACGATTATAATTAACTTATCCAAGATTGGTTAAGTAAATACTATATTACTAGAAGATGTTTTCTTGATAATTTTTCCATAAGTTTTTTCAAATGTTAAAAGCAGGTATTATTGGATTACCAAATGTTGGAAAATCAACTCTATTTAATGCGCTTGTAGAAAATGCTAAGGCCCAAGCGGCTAATTTTCCCTTTTGTACTATAGAACCTAATAAAGGCATAGTTTCAGTCCCAGATCAAAGGTTGCAAGAGTTAGGTAATTTAAGTTCTAGCCAAAATATTATCCCAACAAAAATTGAATTTGTAGATATCGCAGGACTAGTAAAAGGAGCTAGTAAAGGGGAAGGTTTGGGAAATAAATTTTTATCAAATATTAGGGAGGTTGATGCAATAGTTCATGTTGTAAGGTGTTTTGAAGATAGTGATGTAATTCATGTTTCTGGAAAGGTAGATCCCCTGGATGATATTGAGATAATTAATCTGGAATTGAATTTAGCTGATTTATCTCAACTCCAAAAAAGAAGAGAAAGAATTAAAAAACAGGTTAGAACTAGTAAAGAGGCAGCTAAAGAAGATACCTTACTAGAAAAAATTGAAGAAGAGCTAGAGAAAGGCCTTTCAGTTAGATCAATATCTTTGAATGAAGAAGAAAATTTAATAATTAAGCAATTAGGCTTCCTAACTGCTAAACCAATTATTTACGCAACTAATTTGAATGAAAATGATTTAGCTGAAGGTAATGATTTTTCATCAAAAGTTCAGATTTTTGCAAGCAATGAAAATACAGAATGTATAAAAATATCAGCGCAAGTCGAATCTGAATTAATAGAGTTAGAACCAGAAGATAAAAAAGACTACCTTATTGGCTTAGGAGTAGAAGAAGGGGGATTAAGTTCATTAATTAGATCAACATATAAATTATTGGGATTAAAAACTTATTTCACTACCGGAGAAAAGGAGACAAAAGCTTGGACAATAAAAGATGGGATGACTGCGCCACAGGCAGCAGGAGTAATTCATACTGATTTTGAAAAAGGATTTATAAGAGCTCAGACTATTTCGTATCAAAATTTAATTGATTCAGGTTCAATTGCCAATGCAAAAACTAAAGGTCTTTTAAGAAGTGAAGGTAAGGAATATATTGTTAACGAAGGTGATGTAATGGAGTTCTTATTTAACGTTTAGTAAGTCTCTTAAGGCTTACTATTTTGCTTTTTGAATTTAAATTCAAAAAATGAAATTAATAAAATTAAGATACATCCTAAGCAACTTCCTATTAACCCAAAAACAATGGTTGTAAAGCCATCATCGTAGCCATATTGTAGTTGTGGTAAGTGAGGCGGTATTGGCATTATTTTTCAACAGAATTTTCAATATCTTCCAGTAAATGTTTAGTTGATCTACTAAAACCATTCGTTTTTAAATAGTTTTGAGCCTCTCTAAATTTTTCAGCTACTCTTTTTGCATAAGGAGTATTCATGGAATTTTGAGTCATGTTGAAAATGCGACTCATTTTATAATCTGATTTAGGTAACCCCTTGATAAGTATTCAAAAATACAAGAATATAAAAATAGGATTTTTTACTTACTAATAAATTTATTGTGAAAAGTTCTTGATTCTCAAAGTAAAGTTTTTTCAAATTAGAAAAATTAACAATGACAAATATATTATTAATTCTTTTTTTTGTACTTTTATTTTTATTACTTTTTTATTCAAAACGAAATAGATGGTTAGCCCAAAAAACAACAATTAGTCCAACTTATTTTCCTTTCTTAAAAGAACAAGAATTTAATCCTGACATAAGTACTGATAATTGGGATTTACACAAACTTAGATTAGATAAATTTAAAAGATCACAATATAAGGGATTAACTTTCTTCGTAAGTTCAGAAAATAAAATTTACTATCTTTCTGAAGGAGGGGATAAGGTTTATTGCTAACAGGTGAAATTAATTTTATAAATAAGAAAAGCCGATAGAAATTAATAATATTAATGAAGTATTTATTTTTATTATCAGAAAAATTCTACAGGCTTATTCAATGGGAGTGGAATACCTTAAAAAATCTAAGAAGAACAAAAAGAAAGAATTATTTTTTAAGAGGATCATTTGCTTTATTTAGTTTATTCTCTATTCTTTTTTTAATATTTTCGCCTCCTATTACTTTCGGAATATTATTTGGAGAGGGATTAAAATTTAGTATATTTTTTATTTGGATATGGATTTTAAATTTAAAGTTTTTTTGAAAATGTATAATTTACTTCCCAAGGTTATTTAAAATTAAGATTAAAAAATAATTAACTTATGCCAAAAATATTCAAACAAAATAAGTTCGCTTTGTTGGGAGCAAATATATTAATAATTTTACTTTGGGTAGCTATATCTTCCTTTTTGATGAATTTATTTCAAAGTGAAAATGCCCCATTTTATATGTATAAAATTTCTTTTTTAATAAGATTCCTCCCTCCTATTTGGGTTACATGGTTCCTTTGGATAAAAAGAGGTGGTTTAAAAAGATAAATTACAAAAGCATTTTTGCGGATTTACTATAAAAAAAAATCAGTTAAGATCTGAAAGCTTACTTGAAATTGTCATGTAAGAATTAGGTAATTGAGAGATTGTTTTTAGCTAAGAAACAATCTCTTTTTTTTACAAATATTTTTTCTCAAAAAAAAGTGTTTGTCAGTATCCCTATTGACAAACACTCATGACGATCATTTTTTAAAAATTAAACAGGCAATCTATTATCAATTTCTACTACTCCAGAATCCATAAGACGGCCGATCTTAATAACTAAAGCCATATCTAACCTTGAAAATTCAGATTGATGGTTAGTTATCCAATCAAGTTCATAAAGAGTTATAACTCCCAAAGTATTTACTTTAAGAAAAAGTAAGCCTAAATTCATTTTAAAAAATTCCTGGGATTATCCATCCGAATAAGCCATAATTTACAACTAATGCAAATAAGCCCATCATTGCCATTCTTCCATTAGTTCTCTCGGCGTTTTGCCAATAAGTTGTTTTTGAATTTTCCATTTTTCTGATTTGTATAAATGTTAAATAGTAAGTTTTTAAACGAAACCAGGAATTATTTGACCTGTTGTTAGGTATGCTCCAACAGCAGCAATTAATCCAAGCATTGCGAATCTGCCGTTAAGAGTTTCAGCAACAACTTTTTCTTTTTCGATTGTTTTGACCTTTGTGTTTGTGTTTTTCATTTGATTAGAAGATGAATAGTTTAAATTTTCGTTTTGAAATTGCTTGGTTAAATAAGCAACGAGGATGGCAGTAAAGAATACAATTACGGCTAAGAAACCTGAAAGTGGACTCATTAAAAAATGCCAGGAATAATTTGTCCGGTTGAAACGTAAGCACCTACTAACGCAACAAGGCCAATCATTGCCCAACGACCGTTAACTTTTTCTGCATTTTGTGGATAGCTGTCGTAAGAAACAGACTCATCTATGTAAGGACGTGTCTCAGTAGGAAACATATTCTGTCTGCCACCTGATTCAGTAGTAACGTTTGAATTAGCCATTTAAGTTGTGTAATTGTTAATTAATGTAACACTACTATTAACAAATGTAAAGTATTAAGCTGAAATTAAGTTATTTTCAGGATATTTACTACATAACTGTTACAGAGCCGTGACATAAATATTTAAATAGTTGTTTTTTAGGCTTGCTACGCTTTACAGATTCGCTCGAAAAATAATTAGAGTTCAATTTGTTGTTTAAGTATTTATCTTTAAATCCTTTGAAAGATATCAATTTGGTAGAAAAAACTACATCATTCTGAAATTTGAATAATTAGTTTTTAGATATAATTTATTTCACTTTTTATTATGGAATTCGCAAAAAAAATCATGACCGAAAAAGCTGAAAAGCTTAATGGTAAAGCAGCAATGCTTGGAATGTTTGCTCTTGTAGGAGCCTACTATTTTACTGGTCAAATTCTTCCAGGTATTTTCTAATAAAAATCCTTTTTAAATTTTTTCAGGGCTTTATCAAGCCCTTTTTTACTAGATTATGCCCTTTTTAATTATCTAATAATTCAAATAATTTATTTATTAGAAGCTTTCTTTTTGAAAAAGTTTTATCAATATATTTTTTATTCTCTTCTTTTAAAATTTCCTGACCATTTAAGCCTAATCCTTTAATGACAAACTCTTTATCTTCTTTAATCCAGTTATTTATCATTCCCTCCGTCGTCTCTATATGGAATTGTAATCCGTAAGCAAAATTACCAATCCTAAAAAACTGTTCCTTACAACGTGCACTACTAGCAATGAGTACTGCTTTATTAGGTAATAAAATTCTATCTCCATGCCAATGTAGTACATGAAAAGGGTCTTCAAACAGTGCTTTAAAGTCTTTATTCGATTTGTCTATAAAAATTTGAGACCATCCAATTTCTGGTAATGCTTTTGGAGGTGATCCATATTTAAGAATTTCTACATCTCCCCCAGCAGCACTCGCAAGCAACTGAGCACCTAAGCAAACACCGACTATAGGTCTCTCATTTTCTAATTCTTTTTTTATAAAATCTTTTTCTAACTTAAGCCAAGGATATTTTCCGCTTCCAATATCCTTAACACCCATTGGTCCACCCATAATTAAAATTAAGTCACCTTTTTTTGTTTGCGGCAGAGCATTTTTATTATCTAAACGAATAATTTCTATTTTTAAATCTCTTTCTTTAGCAAATTGTTCAAAAAGACCAGGCCCCTCTATTCCTAAATGCTGCAAAACTAATAGGCGTTTTATTTGCTTCATTCACTTTCCATTATTTCAGCTGATTCAGAACAGACATTAACGCTAAACCACTTCATTGCCGACCAAGTATCTTCTTGGTATGTACCTGCTGCAATACTTACAAAACAATCATTTTCATACCAACTTCGATAACTGGGAGTTACTCCCGTTCCTTTTAATCTATTTTCTAAGCCTTTTCCATATTTTTTAATAACAAGATTTATAGCTTCATTCTCAATTTCTCTTTGCTTTTCATCAGCAAAACCTCCTAGTGGAGTAAAAAAAAGAATTGATGCAATAACTAAACGTATCATGGAGTCTTTAGTTTATATGTAGCTAATTTCATATTGATTAATTAATTTTTTAAAATCATATACTCTATTTTGTCCATTTTTTAATGGTCTTGAGGAGTCAAGAACGGCTGCACAACATAATTGCCAGCAAGAATTTTCATCTAGTCCCAATTTCTTGCATATATTTTTTGGAGCTTTGATAACTGTATTTATTTCTGCAATATGTTGAGTGGTTTCCCATAATTCTCCTTCAAGAAAATCAATTTCAATACTTGATAATAATTCTGTAGCAACGTAATCCTTAATTAGCTCAGTTAATTCCACGATATTTTATTAAAGCAGAGAAGTTAAATAATCTCTTAGTATTTTTTATAGCAGGATAAAAAAAGGAACTAATTTCTACCTCATCTTGAATATACTGTAGATTTTAAGAGACTACATCATTTCGTATTGATCAAGTTTGGTTTTTAATTTTGTTGCTTGTTTAATCAATGACAAACCTTCTTTTCTGCCAGTTGAATTATTAGCCTGGACTATAAGATCGGCGTATTTCTTTGCGATTTTTTTTCCATAATTTAAGATAAATAAATACGGTTTTTGAATCTTATAACTAGCGAGTCACAACTAGAAGTAGATAAGGAATCAACGGTTAAAACCTCAGAGCCAACAAATTGGAACGGGTTAACTCGTGTTTTTAATTCATAATCAATTAATAAAAAAGCTGTTGGTATCTACGATTACATTGTTTTCAAACCCTGATTTAATTTATAGTTATCCATGAATTGGTTTGAAAATTTTCAATCATCTTTTTCCGCCTTTTGCTTTTCAATTTTATTTAATTTTTTATCGTTTAAATAATATTGCATATTTATTTTTTTTCTTTTATTCTTATGAGATTTTAGACAATTTAATGTTTCATCATATACAAATGTCAATAAATATTGATTATTTATTTTTGAAACCGAATTCCATATTTTAGGAAACTTTTAAGCTCATAAAAACATAAAGGCTTTTTCTTTGCCGGATTCCTTATCCAAAATTATGAGATACTTCTGTCCATCCTTTTTGGTGAAGTTCGTGCCACTTTTCCCAAGCTGAATCTATGTTGAGTTTTTCAGAGGATTTGTACCCTCCAGGTTCTCCAAGGTGATTTGTGTAGAAAAGATGAGTATGAATTTTCAAATTAGGTTTAGGAGAATTTTTGCATTCTTCGAAAAAGATAATTCTGCTGCCTTCGGGATTTAGTAGGCATCCGTTGGGTTTGCTCGTGCTACAACCAAATGAGTACTTAGGCTCCATACTTTATCTTTAATTGACTGGTTGATTATTGATACATTTGTACTATAAATTATATCCTCCTTGTTTTGCTGTCAATCCTTTTAAGGTTAAGTACTTATTTACTAATAATTATTTTGTTTTTTAATAAATAAGATAATTTATTTAAGCTTATGAATTACAGGGAAGATTTAGAAATCAAACTACAAAAAGTAAAACTTGCAATGCAGGAAGTTGTAGATGATAGCAATAAAACTGATCCTGAGAAGCAAAGAACAATTTCCAAACTTATTGAATTTAAAGAAGCAATCATTTCAAAGGGAATTGAACTTAACATTGAATTAGAGGCAGCCTAGAAATATTGAATATCTCATGAATGTTTAATAACTTCTAGAATAAAGTTATTAACAAAGAAGGGTTATTTATCAAATGCAGCCTGGTACTTTTGAATTATTGATCCTAGTATTTATATTTTTAGGTCTTCAAGCCTGGTGGATTATCCCACTAGTTATTAAGAATAATAAATTAAACAATAGAGGTAAGGATTTAAGAGAGGAAATTAAGCAATTAGAAAAGTTATACAAAAAATAAATTAGTTTATTATTTTTGCAAACTACCTATTATTAGTAAAACTCAAATATCTAATGAAATTAAAAAAATTTATACCATTTTGCTTCCTTTTTATTGGGACTTTAGCTTTACCACAACCTTCTCTTGCTGAAGAAAAGATTGAAGTTATACCTATTATTCAAAGTTCAAAAGGGCTAAGTGGTAAAAATTTTAATTATCTCGAGGGTAAGCCTGAATTAAGACTTTTAAAAGTAAAAATTCCAGTTGGCTTGAAAACTCCAATTCATACTCATCCTTCCCCAATGTTGATTCATGTCACAAGAGGAAGATTAAAGCATGTGAGGGGTGAAGAAATTAATTTCTTTAAAGCAGGTGATGCATTTATAGAGAGTAATAATGGAGGCCCCCACTATGTGAAAAATGTTGGAAAGAAGCCGGCCATACTTCATGTGGGAGTTGTATCAGTAGTTGGAATGCCTACGGCCATAAATAAATAAGATTTTTCTCAAAGTTTTTCTATCAGTATGAGGATTAAACTTTTATGAAGAACAGCTGTAGTGAGATACTCCTCCATAGTTAAAATACTGGCTTGGCTTTAGTCGATTATATTTTTGATCTATTTCAGGGGGTTGTTCTATATATGGGTTGCTAAAGACATCCTGTAACTCTTTTATTTTTTTGTAATTTCCCTTTTCAGCTTCTTCATATGCGGGAACGACCATCCATTCGCGCCAAGTGTAGACTGGATTAAGGGATTTCATTGATGCCGATTTTGCTTTGATATTTCCCTCTTTCTTCAAGACTGATTGCCATTTTTCAAGCCATACTTCCCACCTATTATTGAGCTCTTCATCAATTGGTAAATAAAAACTGTCTTTTAAAGAATCTAAGTTATCAGGTATTTCAGAGAGTTTACGGAACAAAATTGTGTAGTCTGCTTTTGAAATGACCATTAGATTAAAAAATTCATTTATTAGAGTTTCGTTGTAGTGTTCTAAACCAAGCTTGTTTGCCCACATTTTCATCAATTCCTTATTCATTAATTCAGAAAAGTCTTTTTCGATTTGATCTAACTTTTCTTGATCTTGTTTGCTTTCTGAAAGTAACGGACTTAGAGATGAACAGAATGTTTTAAAGTTGATTGCCGCTGCAGAAGGCTGGTTAAAAAATGAGAAATGTTCACCTCCACCAGTCCATGGCTGAAACTTAGGATCAAATAATTCACAGAATCCAAAGGGGCCATAATCCAAGGTATAACCTCCAGCAGCACAATTATCACTATTGAAATTACCCTGGCAATAACCAACTCTCATCCAGTTGGCTATAAGTGATATAAGTCTTGATCTGTATAGAGAAGCCAGTTTTATTACTTGCCTTTCAATTGAAATCTCATATTCAATTTCATCTTTATAATTTCTATCAATTAGATGTTGAACTATCATCTTTAGTTCATTGAGGGCCTCGTCATGTGCATTATTACGAACTCGTCTTGCAAAAAGTTCAATCTGGCCTACACGTAAAAAAGATGGAGCGACTCTCGTAGTAATTGCCGCTTGATTATCAATCATGATATCAGGTTCAAAATATCTGGACCCTTTGGAATACCACGGTCTTCTAACTATTTCTGAACGTGAGACATAAAGTGTTAAAGATCTTGAGGTACAGATTCCCAAGGAATCCATTAATTCCTGTGCGAGAAATTCTCGTACGCTAGACCTTAAGACAGCTCTACCATCTGCTCCACGACAGTAGGGAGTTGGCCCTCCTCCTTTAAGTTGCATTTCCATTCTTTTCCCATTAAATAAACCTTCAAAAACAGAAATTGCTCTGCCATCGCCATAACCATTGCCAGTGCCAAAGGGACATTGCTGGGTATATTCAGTCCCGTAAATTGATAATGCATAACCTGTTGCCCAACCAACTGAACTCATTGGATAATTAGCAACAGAAATATCACCTGAGAAAAAACGACAAAAATTCTTGTCTTTAGTAAGTTCTGAACTTAGCCTTAGTTCTTTAAAAAGTTTGTTGCTATGGGAAATATATTCTGGATCTGGAATAGCAGTTGGAACAACTGGTACGTAATGACCCGAATATACTGAACGCGGTTTATGATCGTTTCCATCTTTTGTTGATTGAGGATCTGCTTTAAGAGAATCCATAAAAGAATAGTCAGATAGTTGAGAAAATTCAGAAAAATTTTCTGTAAGCTTTCCTTTTAATGAATCAGATTTGGTTGACATCAAATTTGTTATCTATTCTTGTAGGTGTTCTAATTTCTTTAATTAAACACCTAAATGTATCTTATATAGATTCTATTAGGGATGTTTTTTGCCGATAAGTTTGATTATAAAAAATAATGAAAGGGTTGATTTTTTTTCAGAATTCGTTTCTCTAAAGATATATCATTTTTGCTACTACTCATGGTTATGCCCCAATCCACTTTGGAAAGCTTATTATTTTTTTTGATACTTTCTCTCGTTGCAACTTACATTGTTAATTTAAAGTATTCTTCAAAATTAAAAATACAGAAGTAGTTTTAATTTATCTTTTGTCTTAATTAGATTTATTTCCTTGGATCACTCCAAGTTTCTTTGTATAACCAGCTCAAAAAAGTAAGAGTAAGTATATTCCCAAATGCATAACTTATTCCTAATAATGGGTCATAAATATTGGCAATAATCGTCGACATTATAAAGATTATTAACCCTGAAACAACCAAATCCTGAATAGGCAAATGGCTAAAATTTACCGAATTAATCATTTGATAATTGTTTTTAATAGTTTAAATTAATTATAAAACCAACAAGTACCTTATTTATTTATAAGGCAATATCATCTAAGATATGAATAATTTTAGGATTGCTAAAATAATTGTAGTTTTTTCATCATTAACGTATTTGAGTGTTTCTTTTTTAAGAAATTATAATTCTCAAGAAAATATAGAAAAAAGATGTATCCTTAAATTTGAAAAAGATTTTACAAATAATTTGGAAACATCTCATGAAGAATGGAATCAAATTTTAGATTTAGCTGATAACAATTATTTAAAATGTATGGGAATACCTCATTTTTAATTATGGGAGAGGCAAAGAGAAGAAAAAATTTAGGTATTCCGCCTAGAAAAAAAACTGAAGATATAAAATTGCCTCAACTTGATAAAAAAGCCATACAACAAAAAGTAAGGTCTACTTTGTATAAATATCCAATTATCCCTTTTCTTTTTTATGGAGCTGCAATATTGATCCTAATCGGAGGTTTATTTTATGTTTTTAAATCCTTCAATATAGCTTAATTCAAAGGATTATTAATTTTGATATTTATGATTTTTTGGCATCATCAATAAAAAAACTTGAAGGATAATAAATGAGCAATTTTTATTGTGAAAATAATCAAAGAAATAATATATAATAATTATTTACGATTGACACCATCTTTAGGTGCTGTAATTTTAGATTAAATTAAAACTATTTATGAAAAAAATAAATAAAAAATATGCTGAAATAATGCGTCAAGCTGATAATGCAGTTGGAAGAAAAGAAGTAGTTAGTTTATTAAAAAAAGCTGCAATAATTATGTCTAAATCTGAGGAAAACTTAGCTGCTTAAGTTAGAAAACTATTTTATTAGGATAAATAAAACACCATAAAGAATGATTGATGAGGATGCAGCCATAATGATAAATGGTAGTATCATGCCTGAGTTTAACCATCTTAAAAGTCTAATTTTTTTGTTAATTACTCTTGGCATTTTTTCTGAATCCCTTTATTGCAACCTAACTAGTAAATAAATGGTGTAAATGATTAATTAATCTTTTTAAATATCATTCTTTGGCTATTTTGGAATTTAATTTTTTAAAGAAAATTATTTTAATTTCGTACGAATTTTTATTTTGAAAGAAATTTTTAGGTAATTAATACCTTGTATTCTTCAAATTTATTATGCAAGATTTAGAAACATTAGATTTCTAAATAATGATTGAAAATTTAAAAGATAGCCCTGAAGAATTTAAAGAATATGATTCGGAACTGTTACTTAAAATTCTAAATAAGACATCACTGGAGAATGAAAAAGGTGATGATAAAGAACCCTTTGTTGATGAAAATTGGAAAATTAATTCAAAAAATATGAGTAATATAATTCCTTCAGATAATTCAAATTTGAAAAGAATATTATCGAATATTTTCCCAAATAAAAAAATAGTGATTCAGGATAATAATGATGGGTCGCAAACAATTTTCTTATCCTAATTTAGGAAATATTAAAAACTTATTTATACTATCTATTCAATATTTATTTTTTTGAGAAAAATTTAGTAAAAATTACTCTCGCGGAATTTTTATAAAGATGTTATTGTTCAATAACGTTCATCCAAGTTTATATCTCTGGACGCATGAAATGGGAGTAGGGAACGGGATTCTCATTAACTGCAAAAGACCATGAATAACCTCTTACAAATAAGAGAAAAAATCAAAAGAGCCAATAGGGTATATGAAGCCCAACTTTTGGCTACTAAAAATGGAGAAGTTACTCCATACAGAAGATCCGTCTTTGAAGAAAGAATCAGGAAAACACAAAAAGAAATGAAATTGAAAGACTCAAAAAATTAAATTCTTTTTTGAAACTGATCAATTAAGAGGGGGTTTTAGCTCTCTCTTTTTTTATTTTTATAAAAACAAAGTAATCATTAATTTATTTTTTCGATTATCGATTATTAAAAACAACATAATTTTGATGCTTTTACTATTGATTTAATTTATCTAAATGGCAAATTTAATTCAGTAATTAAGAGTTAAACAAATATGTTTAAAGAGAAAAATAAACAAATTAAAACCTCACCCAATAAATCAAATTTAGATCAAGTTTTATGGTTTATAGAAAATTATTTGCCCCAAAAGAAAGATCAAGGTGTTCAAAAAAAATTGTATATGGATAATCTAGAAGCAGAGACTATTAATATATTTTCTAAATTAGCCTCTTCACGTTCTAAAACATTATTACCAACTACAAAAAATACTACAATCTCTTTTACCTTTGGTAATTGGGCCTTGCCTTATCTGAAATTGCTGAAGAAAATAGGAATAGCTAAGTAAGAAAATTGTAATCCGCTAGAACTAGATTTATCCCGCAAATAAAAATAAATAAAGATTAAAAAGTCTCAAAAAGTTCTTTTTGAAATTTAAGGAGGAATACTTACTTTACATAAAAAATACAATTGCTAAGTTTAAAATAAGAGATCTTTTGATTATGTTTCTAAATTATCTGCCCAGTGAAATGGTTGAAGTTGTTGGTTTGACAATGATTTTTTCATTTCTAGTTGGAACTATATTAATTTTGTTATTTACATCAGATCAGGCAAACACAAAGAATCTATATTTAAAGAAGGCTAAATAAATTTTAAATAATTTATTTTTCTATAAAGGACCTCTGTCCTTAATAAAGTTTACTCGCAGGTGTAGAACATAATTTTTAATATTGATAAATAAATAAATAAATTTAAGATTATGGGCGAAGCTAAAAGAAGAGAAGAATTAGGATTACCACCTAGACCAAAAAAAAATGAATTAAATAAATCTGATAGATACCTTTCATGGCTTCCAATTACTAAATCAAGAATTAAGAAATACCCTTATATGGGTGTAGCAACAATGGCACTAGGAGCGATAATTTTCTTAGTAAGTGGGGGAGCAAATAGGATTAATTAATTAATTAAATTTTGGCTTGGCTTAGAATATATCTAAGATTTTTTTTGTAATAGTTTAACGCCAGATATTATTGAGATTATTGAAGTTATACCTAGAAAAATCGAGTAAAAAGGTTGCAAATTAATAATGCCAAAATTACCTGTATGCCATTTTATTAACCAAAAAGCATCTATTCCTAGTGGCTGAAGAATACTATAAATAGTTCCAGATAAAATAGTAATTAGTAATGGGATTGCTGAAATTGCGGTTATTTTTCTGTGAATTTTTCTTTGATTTGCTTTTAATTTTTCCATCTATTTCCTCAAATAGATATGTAATTCTTTTTCGTTTTTGCACGGCATCCATTTATCTTGATTCTTATGTATTCCTTCGCAACCAAGTTCTAAAGATCTATTTTCGGCCTCCTCTTCAGAAAGAAATGTACCCCTCATATGTGCATGCGAATAACTATTGAAATTTAGAGATAAGGAAAATATAAAAATAAAAAATTTAAAATTTCTAAGAAAAATATGCATTATTTCAAATAAGTATTTGTATTAAGGAGAGATTTTATCAAATATTTTTGTTTTGCCAGTTTTACTAAATGAAACTACTTTGTAGTTCTCATAATCATGAGAGTGCGATTGGTGAGAATGTATTTCCATCCCTGGAGAGCCAATTGGCATGCCCGGAACTGCTATCCCATTAATATTTGGTTTTTCTATAAAAAGTTTGTTGATTGATTCAATCGGGACATGTCCTTCAATCGTATAGTTAGCTATTTGAGCAGAGTGACATGATCTCAGATTATTGGGAATTTGATATTGGTTTTTAATTGCTGAAACATCTTCAACTATATTATCAACAACTTGTAATCCATTATCTCTTAAATGATTGATCCATTTTTTGCAACAACCACATGATGCTGATCTGTAAGAAACAACTTTTGGGATATCTATATTTTCTAACGTTTCTGCACTAATCCTATGAACGTTATTTGTATTTGCAAAAAGCATTCCAGAAGCAATTAGATAATTTAAAAATCTGGTTTTTATAAGTACTTTATTAATTGCCATACAAATTAAGACGATTAAATTCTATTTTTTAATTAACAATAAATGAAAATTTGTAAAAGTGCTATTTAATCAAAAGCAGGACACTCATAATTGCCATTAAAAGATTTTCTATAAAACTAATAATTCCCAAAGGAGTTTTTGCATATCCACCGATACATGCACAATTTAATTTTAACTTATCCAAATAAACAGCCTTAAATACTGAAATCATTCCAGAAATCCCTAAAATTAGGGCAATAAAAATAATTAAAGAGGGTGGAGAAGATTTAAGAAAACTTATTCCAATTAATAATTCGCAAAAAGGATAAATATATATCCAACCATTAAATTTAGAAGATATTAAATCATATTTCTTATAACTTGTTCCAAAAGCTTCAATATCCATAAGCTTGAGCATTGCTAAAAGACAAATTGATATCCCCATAAAAATTTGGAAACTTTTAAGCAATGAAATGGTTATCAGAAATGAAGTACCAAAGACTGCAATTAAGGGGGTAAATGACTTAATCTTCATTTTTAACTTTTAAGGATAGAATCACAAATACTGGATGGATTTGCTTGTTTAACTATTTTCAGTCTTTTGATAAGTTTGTCTCGATCTATTTGATGTTTTAAATATTTAATACATAAATTTTTTTCCTGATATACCTTTGCTATTGGAGCAATCTTTATAGCAATAGAAAAAGTACCAATAACTAAAAGAATATTTGTAGCTAGTCGAATATTTGGTCTAAAATTTGATCTCATTCGTATTCTTTATTTCTGTCAATAACTTCCCTTAAATATATATCTTTTAGCTCGTCATTGTATCCATTTTCTTTCGCAAATTTCTCTAATTCCTTCAACTCTTTTTCTGTCATTAAGCAGATTTGGAAATATTGTTTTTCATATCTTCAATTTGGTTGATTAATTCATCTAACCATTCTGTATTATTTTCGGATCTTTTCTGAAAATAAGTAATTTTAGGTTGATTGATTTCTAGCGTCTCATAATCTCCACTCATAAATTAACCTTAAATTTATACTCTGCATAATTTATCTAGAGAAATAATGCTCATCAATAGGCTCTAATACTTATTTGAGATTTTCATGGGTAACAAGTCACTTTTTTAATAGTATAAATATCAAGGAATTTATCTTTAAGAAATATGGCAACTAATGAAGAACTAGAAAAAAGAATTGAGACTTTAGAAAAAGAAGTAAAACATCTAAAAGCTGTTCTGCAATATCAAATGAGAAATAAGAAAAAGTGATTCTTATTGCATAGCAATTCCTTTTGGTCAGATAAGCATTTTCTTTTGGTTGTTTTAGGTACCTAATGAAAAAAAGCTCAATATTAAAAATTAGTACTTAATTAATCACTTTTTGAAAAAATAACTTTAATCATTGATATTTAGAACATATTTGTTTTTATATATATATAACTACTTGATATGATTAACTCAATAGCTATTACATTGTTATTTTTAGGCTCTTTAGTCGCTTACAAAAGACTCAAAAGAAAGAAACGGCGATTTCACGCACCACCTACAAATCAGCTTCCTAGTTGAAGATTAAATTCCGTCTTCGTCTTCTCCAAATGGATTGTATCTAATATCCCAAATGAGAACTACTGCTATAGATAAAAGCAATAGCCCAAAAATAACTTGAGGAGGAGGAAATAACATCAAGGAACTACAACAATTTTCAATAAGCTTTGCTTATGAAAATTTTAATGGGTAATCGATATTGTTTGGCTCTAAATGTTTTACATAACATGCTGTTGTGCAATCCACTCCCTCACTATTGATGCTACAAGAAGTTATACATTCGAAAAAACTTTCCAAAGCATCTGAATCTTTAATATTTGAATAAATGTCTTTTTTCATGTTCAATCTTCCATTTTGAAGCTTATCTAGCAATTAATTTTTAATAATGTCAAATTTTAGGTAAAGTACCTATTCACCATTTTTTAAAAAAAACTATTAAATCTATAAGTTTTTTTCCACCCTTCCTCCAATAGTTTTTTATATTCGTTTCTCGCTTCTTCTATAGATTCAACCCTAGAGCCTTTCATAACTGGCTTACTTGATCGCTTAAAAACACAACCATAAGAGATTAAAATTGCATTAATCATAGAAGAGTTGTTTGAACTATCTTCAAAAGGTTCAAATACTTTAATCCTCGATCTGGCTTTATTGATTAAAGTAAATTTTTCCATAAAAAAAGGGCGTTAGCTTCGCCCTAATCAAAAAGCGGGATAATCCCCATCACCCAGCCTTTTTAAAATCCTAGCACTACATATGGTGTTTGTAAGTATTAAAAATTACCTATTGATGGGGTTGTTTGTTTCTGTTTAATTTGTCATTATAGGAGTCCCCATCACCTAGGCTCGCAAGAGTCTTTTTTTTGTTTTCTTGCCCTTAGGTTAATGAATTTTTAATTAGTGTTTAAAGACTTTTTATTTAATTTTTAAATTTGATAATTAATAATTAAAAAAATAATTTTATTCATGCAAACTTACATCGTACACTGGCAATTTCCAGATCAAGAAAGTCATATGCAAGGGGCTGAAGCTTTTGCGGGTTTTGTTGAAGGAGGTTGCGAAGGTGATGAATTTGATGGGTTTAAAGTTCTTAATCGAGTAGTAAATCCTGAAGGGGCTAATGGGTGGGCAATAGTTGAATCTTCAAACCATCAGAACATTTGGAAATGGAGTAGTATCTGGGTCGATAATTTTGGCGTAGAAATTGAAGTTACACCAGTTCTAACGGATAAAGAATTTCTTTCCGTTCATAAAGAAATTGCAGCAGCCTCTAACTAATAGTTAATCTTATATGTGTTTGACTGTTGATTTAATATTAAAGTGTAATACATATTTTTTATGGGAAAATTTTCTTCTGAAGAAATTGAAAGTCAATACAATTTAATAAAAATGCTTTTAGCTGAACCTGAAAAGTATAAAGATGCTATTAATGCAATAAAAAAAGATATTGCATATATGCTAATAGAGCTTAAAAAAAGACTTGAGGAAGAAAAAATTATCTTATGAATTAATTGAAGATCGCTTTAATTATGATCTTTAATTTTTAAAAATTAGTAAATATCATTTCTAGTAAACTAACCTAGAGAGTCTAAATCTCTACGATGGTGAACTGTATTTCCACTATCTTGTGGAACTTTCTGTTCTCTCATTAAATCTGCAATTGTTGGATAATCCTTTGTATTATCAAGATCTCTTGCATTTTTATCTTGAATTGCAAATGGTGATCTTTTTAAATTCATAATTAAATTCCTCAAAATTTTTGTTTGATTCTAATTACAGATCCTGGATTGTCATGTACGTAAGAGTTGAATTCTCTCGCAAGCATCAGGCAATCATATGCATCGCGCGCGTAGAAGCCAACTTCATGTGTCTTATTTGTTGAATCTTTGAAACTCAACACATATTTATTACATGATTTTATTGGTGTTGAAGGCATTTAATTTATCTCGATTACTACTAAGTTCTAACTAGGGATGCTTATCAATCGATTAATAAAAATGTACGGTTTAAGGCACAAACATATACGGATAGAGGACCAACAACCTAATTTAAAAATTAATATAATAATCAAGTAAATTTTGCAAAGAAAGAAAATATTTTCGTTACTCCTATAGAACTATTTTCAGTGGAAGCCTGTTTTTGCAAGAAACTTTCGAAGATAAAGTGTTTTTATAAACAAATCAACTATCTCGCTAAATAAGTTTGTTCGAGATTATAAATATATTTTTCTCCATCATCATCACCATCGTCATCATCATGGAACGAAGAGATTAATACATAAACTCCTCCAAGTCCCAATAA
>QCNA01000008.1 GCA_003213375.1 Prochlorococcus sp. AG-424-A03
AGATGAATTACAAATACCTTCTGGAAGATCAAAAAAACTTGTCAATACTGTAGAAGCTTCAACAAGATTAGATGCTATAGCTTCAGCTGGCTTTAGGGTATCACGAACCAAAATCATTGAAAGGATAGAAAATGGAATGCTCAGATTAAATGGAAGAAAAGTTAATAAGCCAACAATTAATCTAAAAATTGGCGACAAACTAGAACTTGAAAATAAAGGATTTATTGAAATTCTAAATTTAGAAATAACCAAAAGAGAACGATGGAAAGTTAAATTACTTAGAAAATGAAACGCAACCTGCTATTTTCTTATAAGGGGGATTAAAAATTCCTCAATTGGGGCGATTAGCTCAGTGGTAGAGCACTACCTCGACACGGTAGTGGCCACTGGTTCGAATCCAGTATCGCCCATTAAAACTTTTGACGAACTAGGTTATATCCACAGAAAATAATTTCATTTTTTAGATTATTAAAAAAAATGAAACTTAATCAAATAATTAACCTACATAAGGGGCTCACTGCATTTGTAGTGATAGGTCTTATGATTTTTTTTGATAATTTTACGATTGCTCCCTATGTTTATTTAGCCCTTCATGGTACTTATGGATTACTTTGGCTTCTAAAAGAAAAGATATTTCCAGATCCTTATTTTAAAGAAAAAATCAATTTTTTAACTTCAGTTACTGGTTTTATTTTCCTTGGAAGTTACTGGGTAGCTCCTTACATTCTTATCTCATCTCAGAAATCTGTTCCGAATATCGTAATAGCTGCATCTGTATCTATAAATATAATTGGTGTGTTTCTACACTTTGCTAGTGATGCCCAAAAATATTTTTCTCTTAAATTAAAAAAAGATCTAATTAAAGAAGGATTTTTCAAAAATATAAGGAATACAAATTATCTAGGAGAAATACTAATTTATCTATCATTCGCCATACTTTCAATGAGTTTCATACCATTAGTAATTCTTGCAATATTTTTCTCTATAGTTTTTTTACCAAGAATGATAAAAAAAGATAAATCGCTTTCAAAATATGATTCATTCGAAGAATACAAAAAGAAAAGTGGTCTTATATTGCCTAAATTAAATGCCTGATAACAACTTACCCAGTTGGAGGCAAGATTTAAAATCTTCTAGAAAAAAAGAGGGCAAATCACCCTCTAATAGATGGTTACAGCTTGCAACAGTCAGCGAAGAAAATGAGCCAAGATTAAGAACAGTTGTTTTCAGAGGATGGCACAAAAATAGTTCAATGATTATTTTTACAGATAGAAGAAGTGAAAAAATTGGGCATTTAAAATCCAACCCTAATGCAGAAATATTATGGTTCTTTTTGAAAACCAAATCACAATATAGATTCAAAGGGAAAATACATGAATTAAGTGATAACAAAATTTATTGGGATTTATTATCAGAAAAATCAAAATCTTCTTGGTTTTGGGGATCTCCTGGAGAGAAAATAAACCCAAAAGTCCAATCTGCTTATGAAATATTATCCAATCTTCCCAAGTCAGAAAATTTTGCAGTTCTAAATTTTGAAATCGATTCAGTAGATCTTCTTAAATTAGAACAACCTGTTCATAAAAGATATCTTTGGGAAAAGAGTAAGAAATGGGAAAAAATTGAAATTAATCCTTAAATATTTCTAAATTGTATATTTATGTTGAAAAACATATAGTGATCAGTCAGTTTTAAAAAAGAAGTATTATTCATATGAATTTCTCAGAAATTCCAGAAAACCCTTTTATTTTTTTATCTTGGGTGACTGCTATAGGGCTATTTATAAGTCTTTCTGAAGCGACCATTAAGATAAAACTTGAGAAGAGAAACAGTTATAGAAAAAGGTTAGAACTAATCAATAACCTTTATCCTAAAAAGTTAGCTTGAAGTATCTGAGAGTATGTTCGCTTGCAGGAATTGAAAAAGGCCAGCTTTACTCGTTTCTTCTTTAACTTCGACTTCCCTAGAATTTTTGGAATTTGTTGAAGGAATGATTTCCTCTTCATCTTCTGATTTCAAAATTCTGATAATTACTTCATCTAGGGAGAAATTACCAGGCCCTGTTAATGCAATTGAAGTTGCTGAAGCAAAATACAAAAGTAAAAGCTCTAGTAAGAAAATATTAAAACCTGAAGTAACAAGTGCATGGTATATAGCGACAGAAATAGTTCCTACAATTGCCAAAGCCCCGAATCTTGTAGCTAATCCGATAATTAGTAGCCAACTACCACCTATTTCAGAGAATGCCGCTATGTATGATAAAAATATTGGGAATGGAAGATGTAAAGGTCTTACAAAAGCATCAGCGAAATTTTCTATATTTGCTAGTTTCTCATAACCGTGATGAATAAGAACAGTTCCAGTTATAACTCTAAGAATTAATAAAGCAGTATCTTTGCTAAACGACTTGGTAAGAATTGTTGAAAGCACTATAAAAAAATTATCCTTAAGTAAAAATAACTAGTCACAGTATCCATCGTGGATTAAACCGCAAAAGTCGGGCCTAATTAAGTATTTATACTTAGTGCTCTAATAAATTCTTATTCTGATTAGGGTATCAACTAAGTTAAAAATTATTTTTTGAAAAATTTTCTAATATTCTCTGATTTATTTTTGGAATATTTTCTTTAAATTTAAAAAACCCTCTTTTAGCAAATTTCCAAGCAAATAAATCTTCATCTCTCACAAGATTAAAAATTTTTTTATGGTGTAAATTTTTAAACTCAGTTATGAAATCATAGTTTTCTCCCACTCCAGGATAAATAATATCTATTTGGTTAGTATTTTTAAAAATATTTTCCAATGAATAAGGATCAATCTGTTCAACATTATCAAATTTCTCTACAACTTCAGAGACCAAATCTTGTTTAAATTTCAAAACAGATTCAGACAATTTAATTTGTCTTTGTCCATTTGTTAAAAGGACTATAAATACTTTTTTATAGCTTGGAAGTAAATTTTTAAGGGTTGCAAGGTGCAGATCATTTTCAAACATAATAAGAATATCTGATTTAGGATCCATATCATTTTTATAAATCTCATCTTCAAATGGTATTTGATTAGATTCTTCAAGAAAAATTTGTTGATTACTTATTTTTTCTACATTAAATCTATTGTTTGAAAACTTTCTGAGGTTTGATGATGAAAAAAGATATTGTTTTCCCTTCGTTTGCAATCCTCCGACCCATCTCCAGCTAAGGAGATTAGATGAAGCATCTCCATCAAAAAGATATTTATAGAAAAACTTTGCTCCCAATTGCCATGGGAGGCCTAAATTAAATATCCAAGTACTCGCAAACCACATTCTTGTATGGTTATGCAAATAGTTGTAGTGCTTTAATTCATGGACCCAAGAATTAAAAAAATCTAATTCTGTATTGCCATTAATTGCACTTTCATATAACTCATAATCAAAATCGAGATTGTTTTCTGAAATAAAATTTCTCCAAACTTTAGGTCTATTTTCCATCCACCCTTTCCAATAAACTCTCCAAAAAATTTCTTCAACAAATTTAGTTGAATTTTTGATTTTGTACTTAATTTTAATATCATGGATCAGATCATATTCCGATAATATTCTATGAGTAATGAAAGGCGATAATTTTGAAACTGAACTTTCGTTATTTGGACCAAAATCAAAATTTCTTAATTTTGCATAATCATTGATTTTGTATTTCGCAAAATTTTCCCAGGTATTTTGAGCTTTTAATAAAAATGACATTTTCTCATAACTTTAAAAAATTTTTTTTTGTATTGATAGAAATTTCAAAAATTTGCCTTCAAATTAATCCTTAAAATTTTCTATTTCACTTTTAAATAAATATGCTTGATTGAAGTATTTAATTTAAACGTCTTATCAGTACATTTTATACTCTTAAATCGCTCTCTGGGTAGGAGAATATTTAGTGGTCAATTACTTCTTAGATCAAATTTTAATTTTCAAATCTTTATTTAAATTATTTTTTCTAAAAGATTTTTAAATATTTATCAAAATTATTATGAATAATTTATTAGTGAGAGATGTTAAGTATCTAGATGAACAATACAGAATAGGTGAAAGCATAATTTCGGATGATGCATTTAAGCAACTTGAAAAGCTCTTTATTCCTGTTAATCCTGAGCATGACTTCTTTAATCAAAAAAATAATAAACTTTTGCCAAAATTAGCCAAAGAAAACTATAAAGAATTTTTGGAAAGTTTATTAACAAAAACAAGATTTAGCATTCAACCCAAAATTGATGGCAGTGCTATTGCAATTAGATATATAGATGGCAAGTTTAATAAAGCTATTACAAAAAAAGGATTTGATGTCTCAAGCAAAATTAAACAAATTAAAAATGTCCCCGATTGTATTCCTATCAAACGAGATTTTCAAATTAGAGGTGAACTATACGCTCCAACCCAAGTTGCCGGCATTTCCCAAAGAATTTCAAGAAAATACCTCGATGATAAGAAAGGGATTGGAGAAAGTCTCCGCTTTTGCTGTTTCCAAATACTTAATGGAAGACTTAATCAATACGAAACCCTTAACTATCTTAAAAAATGTGGCTTCAGCACCCCAGACAGTTACTTCACAAATCATACAAGCGAAATCCAAATATATAAAAAAAATTGGTTAGAGAAAAAAATATTTGCGAAATATCCAACTAATGGGATAGTTATAAAAATAAATAGTAGGAAATTACAGTTAATTAGAGAGAAAAGTTTATCTCAAAATAACGAATGGCAATATGCAATTGAAAAATAATATTAAATAATACCTTCAATAAGAGCTCACGATACTTACTTCCAGTATTTACAGTGGAAAAGTAATTAAATTTTGGTTAAATACCAAGTCAATTTGCAGGATTACTAAATGACTGCCACTATTTCAAGACCTAAAATCTCTAACTGGGAAACATCTAATATTCCAAACCTTACAGGCAAAACAGCGCTAATTACTGGTGCGAATAGTGGTCTTGGATACTACACTGCTAAGGCCTTAGCAGAAAAAAATGCTCATATTGTTATAGCTTGTAGATCGCTTGAAAAAGCTAATCAAACTATCAAAAAACTTAAAGGTCTTAATCCTGAAGGATTATTTACACCTTTAGAATTAGATTTATCAGATTTAAAAAATATTGGTGAAGTTCAGTCCAAAATTTTTGATAATTTTGAAAATTTGGATTTACTAATCAATAATGCAGGCATTATGCATCCGCCTAAAACTCTGAGTGCCCAAGGATATGAAATACAATTTGCAGTTAATCATCTAGCTCACATGCTTTTGACTCTAAAGCTACTTCCAATTATTGAACAAAAAGAAGAATCTAGAATAGTGACGGTGACTTCCGGAGCACAATTTTTTGGCAAAGTTGGTTGGAAAAATCTGAAAGCCGAGAACTATTACAACAAATGGGAATCTTACTCCAATAGCAAATTGGCAAATGTAATGTTTGCTTTGGAATTAAATGAGAACTTAAAGCACAAAAATATACTTTCTTTAGCTGCTCACCCAGGAATTGCAAAAACAAATCTCTTTACTGCTCAAAAACCTAACCCTGGTCCATTAGAAACATTCTCATTGGAATTATTTAGTCCTATTTTTCAAACTGCTGAGATGGGTGCTTTACCTCAGCTTTTTGCAGCTACTTCACCAGACGCGAGAGGCGGTGATCATTATGGTCCTAGATTTAATTTCAGAGGTCATCCAAAACTATCCCCTACTTCTCCTTTCGCCATGAATAAAAAAGAAAGAAAAAATTTATGGGAAAAAAGCCTCGAAATACTTAATAACTTCTTATAAATTTTTCAATTTTACTAACTTTAGAAAATACTTCAAGATATGTAATTCACTCTCTGAGAGTTTCATAAATTCTGTTAAGGCATCATAATTTTTTTCATCAATTTTTTTTGACAATTGAATAAAACTATCATGGTTTTCATTAACAAAGCGCTCAGCAATCTGAGACGGAGTTAAACCCTTCTCAATTAATTCACCTGGAGCATTTTTCTCCCACTTTTCATAAAACCAAGAGAACCAATATTTTGCCGTATTATCTTCCATTAATTAACTTTTCTTGTGCGAATACTATAAATACTAAAGAAAAATCTCATGATTGAATTACCCTTTAAACACAATTAATATAAATACAATTATAAATTTAATGATAGATAATCATTCAAGTAAAAGAAATATTAATCTTATAATTGGATTAGGTAAATCTGGATTTTGGGCTGCCAAGTATTTGAGAAGCATTAATAAGAGAGTAATTGTTTGGGAAAGTAAAGATGGGATAGAATTCTTAGAAAGAAAAACAGCATTAGAAGAGCTTAATATCATAGTTTATCTAAATAAAGAATTTGTATTTGAAGAAATTCAACCTTTTTTGAAAGAGATCGAATCTGTTGTTGTAAGTCCATCAATACCTTATGACCATATAACTATTATTGAATTAAAAAAAAAGGGAATTAAAGTAATTGGAGAAATTAATGTTGCATGGGAAATTTTAAAAGACACAAATTGGATAGGTATTACTGGCACTAATGGCAAGACTACTGTTACTCATCTACTAAGCCATATACTCTGTGATACTGGATTATATGCTCCTTTTGCTGGAAATATTGGTACACCTTTATGTAAGTATGCTCACTCCAAAAAACATGAAAAAATTGATTGGGTTGTAGCTGAATTAAGCAGTTATCAAATAGAAATATCTCCAGAAGTAAAACCTAACATTGGAATATGGACAACCTTCACAGAAGATCATCTTGAAAGACATAAAACACTTGAAAACTATTTCAACATAAAAAAAAGCTTGTTAGAAAAATCTGATTTTAGAATTTATAATTATGACGATAAAAACCTAAGAAATCACTACAGTTCGCTATCAAGAGGGGTTTGGATAACAACTAGTTTCGATAAATCAAATTTTATTCATTGCGATTATTGGATAGATGAACAAGCGTACATTGTTGAGAGAGGGAAGAAATTATTCAAACTTGAACATTTTTCTTTAAAAGGAATGCATAATCTTCAAAATCTTTTATTGGTAATTGCAGCAGCAAGAAAAGTTGGATTATCTGGCAAGAAGATTAAAGATTCTTTATCTAATTACAAACAATTACCCCATAGGATGGAAACAATTTATAAAAATAATGATCTGGAAATCATCAATGATAGTAAAGCTACAAATTTTGACTCATCTATTGCAGGAATAAGTTCAATTGAAGGTCAAATAATAATCATTGCTGGGGGCAGATTAAAAGGCAATGAATATAGTGAGTGGATAAAAGTTTTAAAGAAAAAAGTTAAATGTGTTTTCCTTTTTGGAGAAAGCTCAAAAGTCCTAAAAATGGCGCTTATTAATGAAGGATTTAAAAAAAATATTTTTGAATTTTCAGAACTTAAAGAGCTTTTAAATTTTGTTTTTCATTATTTACAAAATAATAGGGTTGGAACATTATTATTCTCACCTTCATGCTCTAGTTTTGATCAATTTAAAAATTATGAAGAGCGTGGAGATTATTTCAAGAAACTAATAAGTGAAAAATTAAAGGTTAATAAATCCATTTTTTGTTCAAGTATCATTTCGTAATTTTCAGGTCGGTCATCACAACAGTTTACCCTCTAGCAAATATTCACTTAATTAGTTAGATTTTGTCTATAAATTAACCACTAGCAATGAGTGAATCTAACAATTTACCTCAAGCAATAAGTCATAAAAAATTAAGTTACTTGATGCTTAAGGCCCAAAAAGATTCTCATTTTTCTGATGAATTAGTAGAAATAGAAAGTCCTGAAAAAAGAGAATTTGAAGAGTTAATCAACAATTGGGAAGCTTCAACTAAGAAGGTAGTTAATGAGTTATCAAAAAGAAAAGAGAATTTACTAAAAGATAAATCACCAAATTCTTTAATTGCACTTGGTGCTATGGAAGTTCACCTTAATATGGCTTTGCAAGCCTTAAATGCATTTAATAAAGGAGTTGACGGGTAAAATAACAGATAAATTATAAGGAAGGCATCGAAAATAAGAGAAAATCTAAGTTTTTTTCAGTATCTATAGAAACATCATCATAATAATTAACTTCAAAACCCAAGCCATCTCCAGATTCGAGAAATATATTTGAATTAGAGTCTTTACTTTTTAATAAAAGATTACCTTCTATTATTTGTATCCAATTATATTTATCGATTTTTAATGGTAATTTTTTTTCTTTAATTGGCTTATATTTACAACGCCATAAAGAGATACTTTGATTTAGAAAAAGCTTATTATTTTTACCGTCTTTGTAATTAAAAATAAGATTGTCCCACAACTTTTCATTTAATGAAATTTGATCATATCGAGGTTTGATATTTTCTTTTTGAGGGTATATCCAAATCTGGAACAACTTACAGTTCTCATTTTCTTCATTCTTCTCGCTATGAGAGATTCCAGTACCTGCAGACATAACTTGTACTTCATCTTTGTGAATTTTTCCAAGATTATTTAAAGAGTCTCTATGAGTTATTGCTCCTTTTGTTACGACAGTAATTATTTCCATATTTGAGTGAGAATGTGTATTAAATCCTGCATGAGGAGAAATAATATCTTCGTTTATAACTCTAATTTTCCCAAAATTATCCCATTTTGGATCTCTATGCTCTGCGAAAGAAAATGAATGCATTGAATGCAGCCAATCTCTTCTTGATAAAAATCTATCATCGGATTTTCTTATCTTAATAATATTAAAAACCATCAAAATTAAATAGAATAAAAAAATTCTAAATAATTAGAAAAATATTTGTAAAATTTTTTTGATAAATTATTCCTAAAAAAAGCAAATATCAAATTTAAAAATTTATTTTACTCTGAGCCTTATTAGCCTTTATCAATATTTTTTGTGCTTCATCTCTTGTAAGGCATTTTTCTGCTTTTACATTTAAGTTTTTAAGTTTTTGCAGTTGCTTTGTGTTACTCATAATTTAACCCGTTCTTAAAGTTACTTTAACATAAGCTTAAATTAATTGCCTCTGAAACCTTTGCATCAAATCATTTTTAAATCTTTGAGAATGGAATTATCAGAACAGTATAGAGGATGTATTGGATTATCTTTGATTGTTTTCTTAATTAAAAGCGGTCCAAGAGGATTATCAAAATTATTTTTTCTGATTGAGTTATATTGCATTATTTTTTTTAATATTCTTTTATTTCTATTTAGAAATTTCCCTTTGTTACCCCAACCTAACCATAAATCACAATTTTTATTTTCAGACCAGTGTTTTAAGTTTTTATAAATATGATTATTGTTTAAATACCCAACAGGGTTTTTGTGATTAAAGAGTCTTCCTGGATTACTTGAAATAAGAGCAAATAAATTGATTAATTTAACTTTGCCATAATTATTATTTTTCGAGATTTTAATTATCTTTTTTGTTGTATTATCCAAGAAAACTGCATCTGATAATGAAGGATTTAGACCAATAAAAATAATCTCTTTTTTAGATTTAGAAATCTTATAACTTAAACTCCATCTATATATTTTGTTAGCACTTATTAAACAATTTCTTTCTAAAAATAAATTTTTCAACCTAAACCTACACCTCTAGCCATAAGAGTTGCGAATAAAGGTATTGTTGCAAAGCCAACTAATTCGGTGGTAATGATTAGTCTAAACCTCTTCACTAGGTTTTCTGAAATTTCAGGTAGTTTATTCTTACTTAGTGGAATTGCCCAGAGGATATATGTTGTTGTTGGGTATAAAGAAAGTAAGCCAACCAAAATGTAGAGCGAAACCTTAATCCAAAACACAGGATTACCCGTATAGAAATCACCTCCTTGACCAAAATACTTAACACGCAAAATCCCAGTAACCAATATTGCAACTCCTGCCAACCCATAAACCACATCTGCAATTATCATTGAGATCGTCTCATTTCTATTAAGACCTACTTTGAGAGTCAATCTTTCAAACAAAAGAGAACCGAAACACAAAATAATTCCTAAATAATGAACATATGCTACTAATGCACTTTTAGCAATTTCACCTGTTAATAAAGTTCCCAATAACATGTTCGTATCAAAATTTATACAATCCTAACCACCAAATGAAGAATTTGTTTAGAAATAAATTAATAAATAAAAGCAAGGTATTGAATCTAGGACTCTAAAAACCTTTTTTGACCATCTTCAAAGAAATCCTTTTTATTCCATACTTCGATTACATCTGGGAAATGTTTTTCCATACAATTATCACAAACCCCATGGCTGAATCTAATATCACTAATTTTCGAAAGATATTTTTCTAAATGCATCCAATCGCCCTCCTTATTTTTCACTTCTCTGCAATAAGAACAGACAGATAAAATACCTTCCTGTTTGTGCAAGTTAGACAAAGCATCTAGCAAGTTCAATGACTTTTTTCTAAGCTCTAAAAATGAAACTATTTGCTTCGATAATAATTCCATAATATTGAATTGTTGTGTAGTTAGATTTCCTGGCTTTCTGTCTATTACACAAAGAGTTCCAAGTTTATTACCATCACTATTTCTAAGGGGAAAACCTGCATAAAAACGAATCTTGGGGTCTCCTGTTACCAATGGATTATTTATAAACCTTTCATCTTGGAAAGCATCCTGAATAATTAATGGACTATTTTCTTTTATTGCATGGGTACAAAAAGACCAATCTCTTCTAGTTTCTGATATTTGAAGTCCTATTTTGGATTTAAACCATTGTTTATCTTTGTCTACCAAAGTCATTAAAGAAATAGGCACATTACAGGTTGTAGCAGCAATTTTTGTAATATCGTCATAACATGATTCTGGCTTGGTTCCCAAAATCCTATATTCTGCTAAAGCTTTTAATCTTCTTTCCTCTTCTTCTTTTTTTGATACAAGATTCTGCATTAATCTTCACCAATAATTAAAACTTTAAAATTAAAGTTTCTCCAAAAAACTTTTTCCGTCTAATACTTAATAAAAAAAAGATAAACTTATTGAATTGTTACTTACTGATTTATTACTTATTAGTTTACTATTGATTGATTTAACTTTGAGACTGCCATCCCAGCGATCCATCCACTTGTCCAACAATGTTGAAAATTAAATCCACCAGTGATCCCATCAACATCCAAAACTTCCCCAGAAAAAAATAACCCTGGACAAATTAAGCTCTCCATACTTTTAAAATTAACCTCATTAATTTTTACACCGCCGGAAGTAACAAATTCCTCTCCAAATGGACCTTTGCCCAAAATTATATATTTATCCCTCATTAGAATATTTATCATTTTCTCTCTTTCATCCGCCAGTAAATCAGCCCACTTTTTCTCTTTATCAATACCTATTTTCTTTAATAAAAAAATCCACAATCTTTTTGTTAATAGTGGAACAGGTCTACTATTAATAAGATTCACCTTGCCTTTATTTAATCTTAAATAATTAATTTTTTCTTTTAACTCCTCATAACTTAAAGAAGACCATTTAATGATTAAATTAAATTTATATTTTTGGCTATAAAGTTCCCTTGCTGCAATTGATGAAAGTTTTAATACTGCTGGCCCACTAAACCCCCAATGCGTTATTAGTAAATCGCCTCTATTTTGAAAATTCTTATTGTTTAAATTAATTTCTATATCTATGCCCCTTATGGATACCCCACTACATTCATCCAAATTTGGTTCTTTTGTAGAAAAAGTAAAAAGAGATGGTACAGGTTTAACAATGGTGTGTCCAAGATTTTGAGCTAATTTATATCCGCTTGGATTACCTCCAGTTGAAAGAATAATATTTTTTGCAGTTACCTTTGCTTTTTTAAGACTAAAAATATTAAATATATTATCTGGAGTTTTTGAAATTTCTTTTACAAAAAATTTTGTTAGTATCTCTACGTTTTTTGATAAAGCACTTTTTCTCAAACAATCAATAACATCTGAAGATGAATTAGACACTGGGAATACTCTTAGATCTTCCTCAATTTTTAATTTTAACCCTTTTTTCTCAAACCAATCGTATACATCTCCAGCAGCAAAACGATTAAATGATTCCAAGAGCTGAATTCCACCTCTGGGGTAATTCTCAATTAGTTCATTCGGTACCCATGTCGCATTAGTGACGTTACATCTTCCCCCTCCACTAATCCTTACTTTCTCCATAAGTTTTGAAGTTCCTTCAAGAATTATTATTCTTTTTACTCCATTTTCAGCAGCAGTTATTGCTGTCATGAAACCAGCCGCACCGCCTCCAACAACTGCTAAATCAAAAGGTTCCAAAAACTTATTATTTAATATGCTTCAATCTGATAATAGCAAGTAGTTATAAAGAAAAATTACTCCAAAAACCATAAAAAAATAAATATGAAACTTTAAAACTACATAATAAATAGGTACGATTCGCTAATTTTTAAATTTCTAGAAAAATCAACACAGTCGTTATTTTTATGTTTTAAGTTAATTAAATGAGTCTTTTATTTTCTTACGTTAAATATTCTGAGGCCAGTTTTCCTATGACTGGTCAATATACTGCTCTTCTTTTAATAACTTCTGTTATTTGGGTTCTACTTTGGTTTGGATATAGACAAAATAAGATAAATGATGAGATCAAGAAAAAAGAAAAAGAAGAAAGAATTAATGCGAAAGTTGAAAGAAGAAAGAAGTTAGAGAGTTTGTACCCTACTAATAAAAAAACTGTTTAAAATAAACTATTTTAGAAAATATGAAAAAAAATAATTTCAAATCACTAATTCAGTACTTACCAGGGATTTTGATTCTTATTTATGTATTCTTTTTAGCATTTACTCAATTTATAAAATAAAATTTTTAAAAATTATTCGTTTTGATTGGAATCCTCTCTGCTTTTGGAGCTGCAACATCTTGGACATATGCATGCTTTATTTGGCGCGCGCAAACTAAAAAATATAAATCAATAGATATTAATTTAATAAAAAATATAATAGCTTTTTTAATTTTTATACCTGCTTTTATCAATATAAGTTCTACAACTGAATTAAAAAACATATTTATCCTACTAATTAGTGGAATAATAGGTATTGGATTAGGTGATACTTTCTATTTAAAGTCACTACAAACAATTGGCACAAGAAAAACTTTATCTATAGAAACTCTTTCTCCGTTAATGGCAGCTTTATCAGGGGAATTTTTTATTAATGAAAATTTAACAACTAAATCATGGTTTGGAATAATTATAGTAACGATTTCGCTATTCATAATTCTCAGAAAAGGTAACGATTTTAAAGAGGAAAACTCCTCTTTCTCAGAAAAAAATAACTTTAAGATTTTTGCTTTTCCTTTTTTATCAGTTTTATGTGCTGTTCTTGGAGGTCTTTTATCAAGGATGGTTTTCCTTCAAAGCAATTTATCTCCTTTCCTTACAACTGAAATAAGATTATTAGGTGCAATAATTTTTTTAATTAGTCTAAAAGGATTTAAGATTAATTTTTTCTTAAAAAACATAGACAAAAAACAACAAAAAAGATTTTTTATTTCAATACTTCTTGGAACAAATATAGGAATATTTCTACAACAAGTTGTGTTTAAAACCCTTCCCATAGGAGTAGGATGGGCTTTATTAAGCATATCTCCAGTAATTTCCTTATTTTTTGCTAAGACTGAGGAAAGAGAACTTACCAAAAAAATAATATTTTTTACTTGTTTTTTATTTTTTGGCTTGACATTAATAATTCTTTAATTTCTGAGTTAATGTAAAAAATACTCATGTTAATAAAAATCAAATTAAATAAAATTACCCTATAAACACTCAAAAAAATGAAAACATTAAAGAAAAAAAGACTCGGCACATTAGAAGTTTATTTTATTTTTTTAAGTTGCATTTATGCAGGATTTATAGGTTATAAATCTCTATTAAATGTTTTATTTACTTGGAACTAATTAATTCTTTCTAATGATTTAATCAACTTACCTCCATCTTGGTCATCATCATCATTTGAAGCGAAAAATAAAAAAAATATTCCTACAGAAGCTATAGAAAGCGAAATTGACAATACAGAAAGCTCATCCATAAATTAGAAATTTTTTTTATGATAAACGAAAAAAAATAAAAGACAGTAAAGAAATACACATTGTCGAAAATAAATATTTCTTTTATTTGTAAAATGAAAAAACACATCCGAGCTATTTCGTGAAAGTTCTAATAACTTCCCCCTGTAGTGCAAGCGTAATAATCCAGTATGGAATAAAAAGTTGGCCTATTTGGGAATGTGAGCCAAGCAAATTTCAATGGAATTACGATGATAAGGAAATTTGCTTAATTATTGAAGGTCAAGCGAAAATAAGTACCCAAAACGGCGACATTTACGTGATTAAAGCAGGAGATCTAGTTGAGTTTCCTGCTGGAATTAACTGCGATTGGGAAGTAACCAAAAGTATTAAAAAACATTATCGATTGGGTAGCTAAATTTAAGAAAAAAGGTTTTTTCTTCTTTACTGTTAAGTCAATGTAGATAAAATATGGTTAATAAATAATTTTCTAGAAGGAAACTAATATTATGCCTTTTACAGATCAAGAATATTTTGAGGTTATTGAAAAAAACGAAATAGTAAAAAAGGCCTTTGAAAATATTAAGCAAATTTGCATTGATTTACAAAAACAAACAAATTGTCCTGAAGAGGATCTAAAAGATTTTCTTGAATTTATTTCTAAACAATGGAATAAGTAATAATTAAAAAGCCTTTTAAATACTAAATTTAAAATTTCAATTTAGTTTTCTGAGACAATAAGTTCTAATCTAATTCCTTTTTTGGTTTTGTATTGATACTGGAAGTTCCCTTAGCAGCAGAAACAAAGAAAAAGAAGCCTACAATTCCTGATATACCAAATATCGCAGCCAAAGGATCAAAAGTGAAAGAAAACATAGAATTTATAAAATCAAGATAAATAATAGTTTTTGAATCAAAATTGTACAATTATTGTTAATTTTAAAAAATAACAATCGCGCGATTCATTATGTCATTATTAGTTTCTCAGTAGGTTCAAAAAATTTATTATTCAAATTGATTTTAAGAATAAAAATATCAATACATATAAAAGATCTATTCGTGCGAAAAAGAAAAGTTTTTAAAAAATATTTATAGAAATATTGAATAAAACACTGCCCAAAGGATCCACAATTGTTGTTTCTTTAGATTAATATCAACTCATGACAGAATTTTACTTAGCTTCTTCCTCAGTAAGTCCTTTTACAGCGATTTTATGGTGCCTTTATCCCATAGCTCTTCTTGTAATCATTGAGTTACTTTTAGGGGGTGGGTTTGATGATGATAATAATGACGATCAAGACGGCGGAATGCTAATACCTGCTTACTCTAGATCAGACGTTTGAATTTTTTAAATTAAAGACTCATAGAGAATTTAATTAAATTGGCCAACAATATTGATACAACTCATATTTCTCTAATTACACTTACCATCCTTACGATTGCCTCTCTAACCTGGCTCGTCTTAAGAACCCTTAAGGAAGGTAGAAAAGCTTTAAAAGAAGTAAATAAGGATAGATCGTGAAATACAATAAACATTCAAAACTATAGAATTTAATTAGATTAATAAAACTCTTAGATTTATAAATTTTACTAACTAAATAGATATATTCCAAAAATCTACAAACTTTTTCTTCTCAAAGTTTGGGAAAAGCATAAAAAACTTTAATAAATACTAGAATTTGTTTGATTGCTAAGTCAAAAAATTACCAATCTGTTGAAATTCCATTTTTATGAAATGTCCTCATTGTTATTACTTTAATAAATAAAAATGCATCTAAATTCATTACTTTATATTTGTTCTATATCTTTATTCATTTATATAATGGCGCTTTTTTGGAGAGACTTGCCAAATCAAAAAAAGTAAATAAATAATTAATATTAAATTTATTGCCTATCAAAATAAATTGAGTTATTAATTTAATAATGGATTTAATTTTTTTATATAAATGCTGAAAGAATCTTCAAATAACAATAACAAAAATATATTCTCAGAAACTACAAGTATTGAAAAAGAAAAGATGATTTGCAAAGACGGATTCTGTTCATTACCAAATCGAGATGAGCTCCCAAAACAAGATTCAAATGATATGAATTTATTTGATCCTATTTAGTAAATAAAAAACATTTTGAGAAATTGAAGATTAAATTGATAGTATTAAATTCTTTGAATTTTTAATACATGCTTAATAACTTTTTAAATGCATATAAAGAGTTTTGGATTAAAGCTACAGAATTCAAAGGATTCACATCTCGATCAGACTGGTGGTTAGTTCAATTAGCCAATCTTATAATTTCTTTACTAACTATCCCAATATTTTTAAAAACGTTTGGTTTCAATGCTTATGGATTAGTTTGTGTCATTCCTCAAATAGCTATTGATATAAGAAGAATCAGAGACTTTGGAAAAGATTGGAAATGGATCTTTATTAATTTAATACCTATCTTCGGATGGATCTTGTGGTTCATCTGGTTAGGCTTTGGTAAGACTTGTAATGGGAAAAATAAACTTATATAGAAATTAACTCCTCATTTTTTTCTTTTTTTAAAATCTACAAATCTTACCTTGTTTCTTAAGTCTATTTGTTTTTCAAGAATTCTAAACACATGCATCTCGCATTCGGTTAATTTAAGAAACTGATCGAGTGTATCTTTATCTTCTTCATCAAAATTCTCGAAAACTTCTGAAATAGCAGTACTATTTCTAGAAATAAAATCCTCTGCTACATCTTGTGGATTCTTGCCTGAATCGAAATCCTGAAAAGCTTCATAAGAATTAAGTTCTCTTGTTAACCATTTAAACCATGGTTCATTTTTATTATATTTTTTATTTATGATTTTCTTCATAAAAAAATTTTTACTAGTTTAATCATTATTAGTTATTCATTCTTTGACAGCTGTACAAATACTTATTTTAAAAAACCAATTAAAGATTAACCTTATTTATTTTTTACAAAATAACTAGCATAATTACCATAAAGCTTTTTAAAGAATAAGTATTTATTACTCATTTTTTTGTTTATGAGATAGCTAAAATGTATATTTAGTAAAGTAAATTGTCAATTCCATTTTACGACTTTCCTTCATCTCCAATTTTAATAATTGGTGCTCTTGGCATTGCAGTAGCGATAGCAGTTTTTTTTGTCTCTTACCAAAAATATTTCAATTCTCCTTTAAACAAAGAGCGTGCAGAAAAGAAAAAATCCTTAATTAAGGAACAAAAAGAATTATATGAAAGATTAGAAAAAATAGAACAAGAATTAAAAAATTTATAAAAATAACTCTTAAATAGAGATGAGTGAATGATCTCGAATTCAAGACCTTAATTTTTAAAACAGGGATTTTGGTCTATAAGGAGATATGGATAAAGATCATCTTATTGAGTTAATTTCTATTAGTCTTCTTTACGAGAGCAAAAATTCTGACTCTACTAAGAATCTTAGTGACTTTAAAAATTACTTAGAAAGATTAAATCTAGATCAATTGAGGACTATGTCTAAAGAATTTATTCTTTAGTATGATTTTTAAAAATTGTATTTTTTATTAAATAATCAATACTTTTTAAAAATTGTTAATATCAAAAAATAATAAGTGAAATATGCTTAAAGTAAATAGAAGCGATTTTTTAATAAAGCCATTTTTAAAAAGAAATAATATAAGAGCTTGTTATCAAATTATTTCTACCATCTTCCCAATAATTTCTATTTGGTTAATTGTCCACCAAATAATAATTCAACCTTTTTCATTATTGATTAAAGGATTACTATTGGTGCCTTTTATAGTTCTTCTAACTCTGTTCTCTTCTCGAACATTCTCATTAATGCACGATTGCGGACATAATTCTCTTTTTACAAAACGGAAATTAAACCGCTTTTTTGGATTTTTACTTGGCTTAGTTAATGGTATTCCCCAGAAGTCATGGTCAATTGATCATGCATTTCATCATAGAAATAATGGAAATTGGGAAATTTACAAAGGGCCGATAGATGTTTTAAGTCTTGAAGACTATAATTCCCTTACAAAAAGAGAGCAAATATTTTATAAAGTAAGTCGAAACTGGATTATGCTTTTCCCTGGCGGTTTTTTTTACTTAGTTTTAAAACCTAGATTAGGACTTATTGTTATTATTTTTAATTTCACTAAAGATATATTGGAAGAGACTTTTATCAAAATAAAAAACAGAGAAATTTCTCAACTTCTCGCTATTAATTCAAGAGTAAAACCACCTTTTTCTGATTATGGGGATAATTTCAGTGAAATATGTGAATTAATAATAAATAACATTGTAGTAATAGCAGTGTGGATTTTTATGTGTAATTGGTTGGGGTTAGTTTTTTTCTTATCATTTTATTCCATGGTATTAACCTTATCAGCAGCAATTTTAATATGTGTTTTTTTCGTACAACATAATTATGAGAATACATATGCTAAAAATACAAAAAATTGGGACCTTTTAGATGGAGCGATTTTAGGTAGTAGTAATTTAGATATCCCTAATTGGCTAAATTGGTTTTTAGCAGACATATCCTTCCACAGCATTCATCATCTTTCTGAGAGAATACCAAATTACAACTTAAGAGCTTGTCATAAAGCAAACATTCATCTACTCCAACAAGCAAAGTTTTTAAAATTAAGCGATTTTTCAAACTGCTTCAAATATATTATTTGGGATAATAAAAATGAAAAATTAATTCCAATAAGTTAAGACCTAATTTAACCTTCTTCTCAATTTTCTTTTTAGAGGAATGCTGCTATATGCATGAGTACCAATAGATGGAGGCAAGTCATTCTTTAAAGGATGTATAAAAGCATTTGCCATACTCTCTAACATTTTCGAAAGCCAATTAATTACTGATTTCATTTGAAAATCTAAAAGTGCACTTTATTATCTTCTAACTAAATTACTGAAAAGTAAATCAGTCTTTATGCTGATTTTTTTGGAAGATTACCTTATAAAATAAATATTAAATAATCAAAATGATTGTTTCCATTTGTGTTTTTATTTGAATAATATTACTATCTTTTTAAAGATAAACCAGTTGCAAAATAAAGTTAGTAAATAATACTTATTTTTTCGAATTAACTTAATAAATTAAATTATTTAACATAATTTCGTGCTATATCTCTATTTCAAATAAATCTAATAATATTATGAATGATTCATTTGTTTCTAAAAACCAGAATAAAGAAATAGATTCTATTAATTCATATTTCGAGTGTATTACTGAATGCAGTATTGTGGATGGTCATCAAGAATGTATTACTCGTTGTTTAGAAGTTCATTTGAAGGGAGGTGATCAAAATGAATAAAAAAAATTCACCTCAAAGGAAAACAACTTTAAAATGGAACTCGAATGGAGAGCTTTCCGAAATTGATATGTTAAGAATTTTAGAAAAAATATCATCTCATGATCTTAATCAATGTGAATTAACATGCGATTCTGATCAATCTTAGAATTAATGATTTCTAGATCTTTTTAAATTATTAATTACGCAATAAAATTGATACTAATATAAAAAAAAGTATATCTATTAAGCTGCATTTTTGATCATCTGAATTCAGACTAGATTTAAGAATTTATTTTTCAATCTTTTTACAATATCTTATAGGTTTTGTTTTTAAAAAATTAATTTTTAAAACTTCTCCCTTTTTTTAAGAATGTTTTACTAATTTCTTTTTTTGTTAGTTGAATCGGTTCTACTAAACCCGAATCCCCATGAGTTGGACAATAATAGGTCATAAGCATCCATTTTTTTTCTTCATCCATAAGTGCTCTATAAAATAATGGTTAATTAATAGGACGGATTATGAAAAAATTTTTGTTTTTTAATCTTTTTTTCTGTTTTACTTAATAATTTAAAAAAATTTTGAGTCTATTCTCACTAAATAGATATAAATACGCATGACTTTTGAGAAAAATCCTGCTATTTATTAATAAATTCAAAATTATTCATGTCTCTAGAATCTATATTGATGGTAGTTGCTCCAATCTGTCTTTTTACTGTAGGAGTCATTGTTTTACCTATTCTAGTAAAGCCACGTAAACAATCTGGTTTACCAAAGAAGTATATACGCGGTCTTTAAATTAATTAAGCTTTAAAGAAGAGCAAAAACAATCCGCATAAAAAATAATTAAAAAGGTTGCGATAAAAGAATCAAATAAAAAATTTTGTCACAAATAATTTAATTTGAAGATGAAATTCAAATCGTTACAACTTTATCCAAACAAAATTATAAATTCTTTTCATTATGAGATCCTGTAATGGATAATAGGATATATAAATTAACTTTTATTTGACAAAATTTTTAACCAAAAAAATTTGAGTAATATAAAATTTTCAGGTCTTAAAGGCCAAGCGCTTGCAATAGAGGATAAAGATATTCCAAGCATAAAAGAATTTCAGGATGTTATCCCAGATCACTACTTTAGGTGCAATACCAAAACTTCTTTGAGGTATCTTTTACAATCGGCTTTAATCCAATCATTAGTAGTTGCGATAGGATTATCTATTCCATTTACCCTAAAAATGATCCCAATTTGGATTATTTACGCATTACTTTCAGGTACCACTGCTATGGGATTCTGGGTAATTGCCCATGAATGTGGGCATGGAGCATTCTCTAAAAACAAGACATTGGAATCAATAACTGGCTATTTACTACATTCATTACTTCTAGTGCCTTATTTTTCTTGGCAGCGTTCTCATGCAGTTCATCATCGATTTACAAATAACATAACCAATGGAGAGACTCACGTCCCTTTAGTCATTCAAGGGAATGGAGTTACAGAAAAAGTTGGCGGAGAAAAAGAATTACATTTTTCAAATTCCTTAGGTAAGAAAAAGTATGGAATTCTTCAACTTGTTTTACATCTAATTTTTGGCTGGCCTGCTTATTTACTTACGGGAAGTACGGGAGGTGTTAAATATGGAACTTCAAATCATTTTTTGCCAATTAAACCATTTTCTAAAGCATTATGGCCATCAATATGGGCCAAGAAAGTTTGGATATCAGATATTGGTGTAGGTTTGACATTATTGGGCTTTGTTTATTTAGTTTTCAAGTATGGATTATTTCCAGTAATTGCTATGTATTTTGGTCCTTTATTAGTGGTTAATTGTTGGCTAGTGGTTTATACATGGCTTCATCATACAGATTCAGATGTACCTCATCTTTCAAATACGGAATTTTCCTTTATGAGAGGCGCATTTCTATCTATTGACAGGCCTTACGGTAGAGTCCTTAATTTTCTTCACCATAATATAGGTTCTAGCCATGTCGTTCATCATGTATGTCCAACGATCCCTCATTATCATGCAAAAAAGGCAACTATCTTAATTAAAAAAGCCTTTAAAAAAGCATATCTTTTTAATCCTGATCCAATACACAAAGCTTTATGGAATATTGCTTGTAATTGCGTTGCTGTTAAGCCAGACATCAAAAGAGGAAGATATATATGGCAATCGTCATACAAAATGGTGGATTAATAACACAATAGATATTAATTCTTTATCACATTAATTTACGCAAATCTGAAAAGAATATAAAAGAATTAGCAAAAGCAAATTTTTTATCTTAGAAAATTATCTAAATAAATTTATTCTTATGAGTGGTGACAATTTGCATGGTAAGCAACCTATTAAATTTTATTCGGAAAAAATAACACTTACAAAAGTTGAATTATTAGAAAGACAGTTGAGTTTAGGCGAAAAAATTTCAGATTTAGATCAAAAACATAAAGAATGGAGCAAAAAACTATCAGGCTGATCATTGAATATTACGAATTTTATAACTGATTGATATTTGTATTTACTTATCAATAAACTTTTCTGTAAATTATTGAAAAATTATTTGCAGGCATACCAATAATATCTTCTTGATAAAAACCATTTTTCTTACTCTCATCACAAACTTCCTCAAGATTTTTAATACCCCAAAGATCATTTTGCATTTTCAATGAATTATCGAAAAAATAATTACTCTCGCTTGTATGCTTATTACAAATTTTGAATGGTCCATACAACATCAAAAATTGTCCATTTTTAAGTAATTTTCCTGACTCTCTAAATAGTGCCTCAGTACAAGACCATTGAGCTACATGAATCATATTTATAGAGACTATTCCTTGCAAAGAATGAGCTAATCTCAATGTAATTTTCCAAGGAATTTTTTCTACATCAATCTCAAGAGGCTGAGGCATTTTCTTAGTTAAGTCTTCATACTCAATCCAAGAACTTATACTTTTTCTATGCACTAAATCCGGGTCACTTGTTTGCCAAATTATTCCAGGAAATCTTTTTTGAAAAAACACTCCATGTTCACCACTACCACTCCCAATTTCCAATACTGAACCTTTATTTATAATTCGGGATAGTACATCACCAATGCAGTCTCTATTTCTTTGAGTTGCCGAAAAAAAAAGTCTATTATCCAAAATTAAAAAAATTGGGAATTATATCATCCAGAATAATTCTAAAATCATTTATTATTTAACTTTTCTCAATTTAGGAGTCTTGAAAAACATTATTTTAAGGCTTAAGAATAATATTGAAATTGTAAGAGCAGGCAAGATATAAAGTATTACATCAGAACTCATTAAAGAAGGAATTCTTCCAAAAATTAAATGCATGTAGTAGGTCGCGAATGACATGAATTCATATATATCTAATTTATTAATAGCAATTATTTGAATTCAAAAACTACTTTTAGTCAAAAACTAAAATTTCTCAAAAAAAAAGAGTCAGCCTGTATCCCTACTAGCTGACTCTAATAACATATTAATTTAAATTAACTCTAAATGAGGACATCCCTCTAAAAAAACAAGGTGAAAAGCTTATATTTTTTTTTCAAATTTAAAAAATCAGAACAAAAATAAAAACACCTAAAGGGTATATTTCGACACATATATGTAGCAGTTTTTAACTTTTCCTGACAAAAAAAGGGGGAAATCCCTGAGTTTCTTTACATTGTTAAATAAATATGTTATATTTGTTTACAAATTTACAAAAAAAATGACTCCAGAAGCAGAACGTTTTAATGGTTGGGCAGCAATGTTAGGTTTCGTTGCAGCCGTTGGTGCCTACGTGACAACAGGGCAGATTATTCCAGGTTGGTTCTAATGAAAAATAACGAACCAAAAGTAGTTGAAAAAGAAAAAATTGTTGCTGAAAAGCTTAATGGCAGATTCGCAATGTTGGGTTTTGTTGCTCTAGTTGGAGCATATTTAACTACTGGTCAAATCATTCCTGGTTTTATCTAAATAAATTTTTTATTTTCCAAATAGCCTAATTGAATTAAATTAGGCTATTTTTTATGGAATTTTTCTAATTTAATAATCTATATTGGCCAAAACGATTTTATCTAAGAGAGGAAAAATATAATATTTACTACCTTTTTACAATAAATATTAATTTAATTATTCTTCTTCTTTAAAACCTAAATTTGCTTGTTAAATAATGCTATCTTTATCGAAATAATTCAAGAATTTAATGAGAGTAAAGCTTGAACCCGAAACGGCATTTATTGGCAAAAAGTTCGCTTATATATTTCTAGGAATAATATTTAGTCTAAATGCTCTAACCTTTATTTGGTTTTTTTTATTTTCAAATTTAAAATAAAAAAATCTAAATTTTCTTCTAAAAAGTTTAAAGAAAATGGGTTAAAAAACAGTTATTACGGTACTAAAAAATTCCAGGAATGATCTGTCCTGTTGTCACATAGGCACCTAGTAGTGCGACGAAACCAACCATAGCCCATCTACCATTCACTTTTTCTGCATTTTGAGGATATCCATCGTAAGACGCAGTTTCATCAATATAAGGCCTAGTTTCTGATGGGAACATATTTTGTCTTCCACCTGATTCTGTAGTTACTCCTGATTTTGTCATTAAAAAGATGATAATTGTTAATTAAAGTAACACAAATATTAACTTATGTAAACCAAAATCTCCAATGTTTTTCTTCTGAGAATTCATTTTTAAGTCATTATGTGACAATTCTGTTTAAAAATTTAACAAGTCGCATTTTAAAAATCACTTTTTTAATATCAAATTCGCAATCAATTTTTAAAATAAGCATTTATACTCACGGTAAGTAATTTTACTTAGTAGGATGATTAGAGCATTTAGGAAGTGCTTAGCTGGTTAAGTCAGAAAATCTGAATTAACTTGGTCGTCATGAGCTTGCCGGTGGGATACTTGCAAGCTCTTTCAATTTTAAAAGCAAGCAAATATACTTAGCATTAATATAATCATTTGAACTATTGAATTAAATCTTGAAGATTATCTACTAGTGTCAAAGATTTATTTATTTGCTAGATAGATAATAGACTGAACAAAATGTATGTCTTTAGATTTTATTCTCATTCCATCCTGTATTTTGATTATTCTTTTTCTTTTAAATCGAGAAAATATGATCTACAAAAAAAATCAAAAGGTTAAATAATATCATTATTCTAAAAAAGCTTAGTACTTAAGATTTGAGATCGTAAAACTTATTTTTTTCCTGAAAATAATAGATTTTAAAAAAAGTACTTTAATATAATAAAGTTTGAAAAACCTCAGAGAATTTAGTTGAGAAACTATACAAACTTTTTTCTTAAGTTTAATTTGTCCCAATATAGTTTTGCATTATTAATTTGCTTTTGTTTTTGTTGGCAGTGTATGCAATTGCATTCGTATATCAAAGTTTTATTTTTCATCCCTAAACCCTTTCTTATTAAGAAACCAAATTTTTTGCTTTACAGCAAGTAAAAAACTATTTTTTTTTTGAATATTGGTAAATTAAAAATTTTTTTTCAAATAAATTTTATTTTGGTTTATACAACATTCATATTTTATAATGCTGGAAAAGACAGTACAAATTAAATAAATTTCTTTTGAAACTTGCAAATCAACAAGTAATTAAAAAAGCTTTCAGTAAAATTATTGCTCCCTGGTATTCAATACCTTTAATAGATAGATGGTTATTAGGTCAAATCATCCCTCCTATGATATTTGCAATTTCTGCATTTACTGTTATTTCATTATCTGTTGGGGTAATGTTCGATCTCATAAGAAAAATTGTTGAATTTGGTTTACCTCTATTTTTAGCTTTAAAAGTTCTTTTTTTTAGTTTGCCTAGCTTTTTAGTTTTGTCATTCCCAATGGCAGTTTTGCTTTCTACATTATTAGCCTATGGAAAATTATCAAGCAATTCAGAATTATTAGCTTTGAAATCTTTAGGGATAAAAACTTCCAGAATTATTTCTCCAGCCATTGCTCTTTCGATATTTATGACGGGTTTAACTTTCTATTTCAATGATAATTTAGTCCCTGCAAGTAACAAGTTAGCAGAGGTAACATTAAGAGCAGGAATTGGTAGTTCATTTAGTAGTGAAACAGGTAAAGATAATATTATGTTTTCTAGATATGGCTCTCGAATAGATCCTTCGACTAATAAACCAACAAAACATAACAACTACCTAACCCATATATTCTATGCATCATGGTTTGAGAATAATATTATGGAGGGAGTTACTGTATTAGATTTTTCCAGGGCAGATATTCAACAAATCTTAAAAGCGGAAAGTGCAACTTTTGATAAAAATAATTCTTCTTGGAATTTTATAAATGGAAGTATGGTAACTATAGATCGAAATGGTCAAACTGGAAATATTCAATTTAAACGATACATATACCCATTTGTAGAAGGACCATTGGAATTAGCACAAGTTCCTAAAGATGCTAATGAAATGACTTTAAAGCAGGCTATAAAAGCAGAAAAAATTTATAAAAAAACTGGAAACTTAAAGGAATTAAGAAGAATAAAAGTCCGCATTCAAGAAAAATTTACTCTACCTTTTGCATGCTTAGTATTTGGTTTAATAGGAAGCAGTTTAGGATCTAAATCTAATTTAAGATCTTCAAAAAGTCAGGGATTTGGATTAAGCGTGATTCTTATATTAATTTATTATGTAATGTCATTTATATTTAGTTCATTTGGAGTGAAAGGCATTTTAAATCCTATTTTAGCTGCATGGTTGCCTGTCTTAATTTCTCTAGCAGGTGGAATTTATTTATTAAGAAAATCAAGTTCTTTTTAAGACTTTAAAAAAATTAATAAGAATATAAAGTAATTAGCAGAGTTTTTTTAAAGTATAAGATTCTGTGATCTCTATATCACATCTATTTTTTGGTAACCATACCAATCAGGATAATTATTTTCTTCAATAAAATCATTGTCTGGTATTAATTCAATTTTCCAATTCCCTATCTTTTTTATTAGTTCACAATTATCACAACTAATTAATATTTCTATAGAAGCCATATCATCTTTATGCTTTTTTTCATAACCAATAAGCCATTTAGATTTAGCTTTATTTTTTGCCTCTAACTTATTCGAAGCTATAACTAAACCAAACTCATGTTTTTCTTGCATAGAGCTTGGATCATAGCCTCCAATATTGACAAACCATAAATTCTTTTGATTCTTGGTTCTATTAGCTAATTGATTTTTGTTAATTTTATCATTTTCAAAATTCTTCAAAATTATCTTATAGCCATCTAAATATTTTATTTTTTTATAGCTATCAATGTGCAAACCTTTTGGAGATCCAAACCAATCCTTTCTCAAAGTATCATATGTATCCTCAATTTTAGATCCAACAACCCATCTAACATCATGGAGTTCAATATTAGCTTTTTTTGCTCTACCTCCAAGCACAACCAAATAAAGAAAGTTATTTTCTAATTTTTCCACTTTTAATAAAAAAAATTTACAAAAACTTTAAATTAAATTTTCAAGAATTATCCCCATACGATTTTTATTAAGACAGAGATTTCTTTAATTGAACCAACCTTTTTTCTTTACTTTAACTTTTGGTGAAGTCTCAATCTTAGGTGCTTCGTCTACTCTACCTTTAATAATCATTAATGGAACTATAGCCCATAGTGCTAAAAATAATATCCAAAATAAGTAAATGTTCATAGTATTAAAGTCATTAAAATCATACTAAAATCAATTAAATAATATTCGCGAGTTTCTTTTTAAAGTTCTAATTTAGATGTATAATTAAAATTTTTTTTAATCAGTTAAAAATATTTGCACTCGACAAAACCACTGCTTTGCTTCAGGATGTGTGGAGTGCATATTTAAAATGACACGATAATTTTCTTTTCGTGAATCTTGTTAAATCAAACTTTTGCTTATCTAAAATAGAATTAAAAATTAATAGCAAAACGAAAATATGTGATTTATGTCATAAGCCAGATAAAATTCATTACAGAGTAAAATCCATAATTCATAGAGACTGGATTTTTTGTTGTAAAGAATGTTGGATTGTAATTTCATAACATAATGATTATTCCTATGGTGGCACAAGAAAGTCCAAATAATAAATTTCCCTGAAAAATAATATAGAAAAAACAATCACATAATTAGAGACTTAGAAATCTATAAATTTCTTTAAATAAGAACTTGACAATTAATGATGATATTTAAACATGATTTATGAAATTTACCAACAAAAATAAATTTCTTTTTTTTCTTTGATTTATCTTTTTAATGTACTTTTTTTTAATAGAGTCTTGTCTTATTTTGCTAAACCAAACTTTATAGTTTATGACGAATGGTTTGATAATGATTTAAAAAAAAATAAACTTAATGTTAAAAATAAAAAAATAACAAATATTTCAAAAATTCATGAATTTTTTTATGAGCAATCGAATTACAAAGTTGGTGCCTCTGAAAATAACTTACAGATAGACATTCATGAAAATAGGGATGAACTATTTAATAATTATTATTTTGAAAACGATTCTGAAATATATGATTCATTATCAAATAAAAAATTTCCATTCTTTGGAAAAATTACCAAAAACAAACTTAACTTTAATATCAAAAATAAAATAATTTATACTTTATCAATTTTTGGATTTGTAATTATTTTTGGATTACTAATAGTTTTTATTTCGCAATCTAAAAAAAATAAATCGTCCATAACAAATAAATCAATTTTATTAGAAAAAAGATTTTGATTTTCTAAAAAAGTCATTAATTTCTTTTTTTATAGATTTATATTCTAAATTAATTTCTTTAATAAATTTATCTACTTCTTTTTTATTATTCTTATATTCATTTATTTTTTGTTTGGTTTTCTCATAGAAAATGGATTCAAATTTTCCTGGACTTACCTCCTCAATCCAATATCCTGCTAAACAATAAATTTGATTTGGAACAACAGTTATAATAAATAATTTTTTGGAATTTTTATATTGATCAATTATCTTATTAGCTAAATTACCTTTAGTTTTGTTAGTCCCAAATAGAGTAATATCTTTTGCTAAAGACTTAAAATTCTTCGATAGATTCTTACTTTTTTCTAATGTATTTCTAGAAATTATTTTTTCTAGAGAATAACAATAATCGAAAAAATTAGTATTTTCTTTTTTTGAAGGATATATAGTTATTAGAGAACTAAAAAGTAAAAAAGAAGTTAAAATAAATTTTTTAAACATTTAATTTTAATTAAATTTATCATTTCATAAATATAAAAAGACAATGCGTAAATTACTATTAATTACCTTAAAAAGATTCACATTAATTAAAAAGATTTCTATTAATTGAGCTAAACCTCTTTGAGAAGAATTTAAAAGTATTTCGGACTTATAAAGTATTTATCAAAAGCATAAAATTTTTTTCTTATAATAAAATTATGAAAAATTCTTTTTTGAAAAATAAAAGTTTCAAATCTTTTTTAGATTTTTTTTCAAGATTATCAATTTCAGCAATATTTATCTAGGCAATACCAGGCAAAATAAATGATTTTGAGAGAACAGTTGAATATATTTCTTCAAAAGGTATTCCTGAACCAATTTCATCTATTCTTCTAGTGGGAGCAATTATATGTCTTATCTTGGGTTCTGGATTTTTTATATTTGGGGAAAATCAAAAAATCGGTTCCGTCTTTTTATTACTATTTATTATTCCAACAACAATAATTTTTCATGTATTCCCTTTTCATCAAAAAACAGTATTGTTCAATCTCGCATTGATAGGTGGATTAATTATTACTGCAATAAGGGAACCAAAATAAATTACTTAATTAAGGAAACCTAAATATTTTTTATTTTTTATTTTTTATTTTTTATTTCTTAATTCTGGGAAGCAATTTGCAATATGAATTAATTCATAAACCTCTTTGCTATCGTATTTTTTATTCGGAATTCCACTTCCCACCTCTATACCTCTTTCTTTCATCTTCTTTAATATCAATTGTTGTCTTTGCATACTTGACATAGACTTAAATCTTTTGGCTCGTTCTTCTTTATTCACTAGATTTAAATTTAGTTAAACTTTATTGTTAGGATTATATCTATTAGCGATTCATTAAATAAGTAAGAAAGCCAGTAAATGTAAGTAACTTAAATCCAATAAAGAAAGGCAAATATTTTTTGACCTTTTTGCCAACCGGCATTAATTTGTTTAATGAATTGATCATGATTCACAGTAAATTATAATTTTTACAAATATCCTAACGAATTTTTTTTAGAATTATTCCATTTGATTTGTACATTTTGAATAGTAGATCTAAAGTAGAAGGGTTATATCCCTTTTTTTATGAATGATAAAGAAACAATAATTTCATTATTAAATGAGTTTGCCAATCCAAAAAAAATGGCCTATTTTTTTCTTGACAATGCGACTCCAGATTTTTTATTTATAAGACCGAGTGGTAATCCTATAGATGCAGAAGGGTTTGAACAAATGATTACTGATGAAATTGTTCAAGAAAAGGCAGAAATAACTAAAATTCACCGATTCGAATTTTTAAGCGAAAATATAGTAATGTGCATTTTTACACTAGGTTCAAAATTTACTTATAAAGGAACACCTAATGATGACTTACCAACAGTTACGTCAATTTTTAAAAAAGTAAATAATGTTTGGAAAATTCACTGGATGCAAAGATCTACAGGAAATTCGGATTTATCTTTATGGGATTAGCAAAGTTAATAGCACTTTTAATGGTGCTACTACTTGTAGGAAGTTCTTTTGTTGGTTTAATTTTGTATTTTATAAAATAAGTAGATCAAATAAATAATACCCAGTAATTATTTCTTGTTTTAGAAAATAATTGCTCCTTTTATGCTAATTAATTTGATTTTCAGGTAAAAATAAAAACTTTAGACAGACTAACGCCTATATCTAAAGCCAATAAAGCAATTAGTAACTTACTCATTTTTTAGAACTCTCAACTATTTTTTTGTAAAGTTCCTCAGAAATAGGTTGCATAACCTTTTAAAAATCTAATTACAAATTAATTAATTTAAAATTAATTTCTCGTTACTAAATATACGAATATATGAATTTTTAAATAGGCAAAAAATATATTCACTATAAGTTCTTCTTATAAAGTATGAATAAATACTTAATCCAAAAACGTCAATAAATGTCCAAACTTTTTTTTTAAAATAAATAAGAAATCTTATTTCAAGTAAATAGATCCTCTATAAGTAAGCTTTATAATCTTTTCTTCTTGTTTTCTACAATATACGAATGACTTTCCATTGAAATACATGTTTACCATGATGCAGCTCCTGAACTTGCTCAAGTCCCCGTCCTATGGCTTGAGTCGTACTGCGGTCTATCAGATGGTAGATCGGACGATTTTGTAGTATTCACTACAATCTATTTATAAAGTATTTATACTTAGATGTCAACAATTAATAGAAACTAAACTTAAATTTAAAGGTAGATTCGGCTTTCATAAACTCCCGAACAAGAATAAAGAACATATAACTACGAGTAACGCCCATAAAAACTGAAACAAATGCTAGAACTACACAAATAGGGCAATGTGGGAATCCCATTATTTATTTTCCAATATAAACTTCAATTCAGTCTCTGCATTAAGAATATCGATCCTTCTCTTGAGCAGTTTAAAAAATTTAATTATTTTCTTCAAAATTAAACCCTCTTTAGGCATCAATAATAATATTATTTAAGAATGAATATATCAATGAGCAAAAATACTGAAGCCATTGATATAACAAAAGTTTCGTAGCAAATTTATACAATAAACAACACCAACATATGCTCAGATAATCTTGCTCAATTAGCTTATTCAGAGTCAAATATTAAATTGGTGATCTAGTTACCTTGCAGTGCTATTTTTCTTTTGCTAAAAAAATAGAGCGGACTAAAGTCCAATACTCCACGAGGATTTAGTCCGCTGCCTAAAGCCTGAGAGTGCAAATTTTTCTTAATTAATATGCAAGTATGCTTTATGAGGTAAATATCTTGATTGCGTAATAAATTTATTTTGTATATTACTATTACAAAAATGATTAGTTTATTTAAATTAGTTACTAAATCCTCGTGGAGAAAGCTTTAGTAAATTTCTTTTATTGGTTACTGATAAGATCAGCCGAATCTCATTATGGAGAATCATTTGTATCTGTAGAAGTTCCATCTAATTCAATCAAAGGTTTTTCTTGATTTTAGAAAGTTTTTAATACTTAAATTCATAGCTTTCTGAAAATTGAATAACTAATTTGATTTAATTTGGTTAATTATCTCTATTGCAAATAAAGATAAGGTTGTTAATCTTGCACTTAAAGAAGAAACTTAATTTCTTAAACTGATGCAATTTGATCATTTAAATTTCAATGAAGATGATGGCCTCATGTCCATAGAAGATTTAAGGGCTTTACGTCTTCGAAAAAAGAAAATTGAAAGTGATAAGAAAGCTAGAAAGTATATCCTGGATATAAATCAAAGATATAGAAAAATGAGTACCAGCAAAAGTAATAACTTTTTAAGGAATATGAACCCTTTTAAAAAAGCCGCATAAATTGTTAATCTTGATTTTGTTAATTTGTTTAACTTTGCAACTTTCAGAGTAAGATTTTAATGGTATTTCTTTGGAAGAGTTTCACCAAGAGGGGTCAATTTTTGGCCCCTTCTTTGCGGAGATATTTTCTAATTGAAACTCGTTATGAAATTAAAGTAATACTTTCCTAGAAGGCGAAAGTGATGTAAATCTTTTGTTAAAAGTTTTTTGTTACCACTTAATGAAAACTCTATATCTTCAATTAAATCCTGTTATTAAAAAAACAAAAGTTTTAGTTTATGGACCATTTCCCATAATTTATTGAAATTCTTCATTTGCGATTTTTAATGGCTTCACCTACAAGTTGGGAATTCTACAAAGAAATTGAAACTAAAACTCTATGGGTCAATATTTGTACCCAAAATTTAGAAGGAGTAGCTATTTCGATCAATAAATGGTGGAAGACAAGATATCCAGCATACAAAATCAGAATAGTTTCTAAAAAAGAATTTGAGCTAGTAAAAATGCAAGCTGAGAAAAAGGAGCAATAAAATTATTCTTTGGTAAATATTGATGCTGAATATTTAATTTTTGCAGCTATTATAAAATCAATAAATTAAAGAACAAATGAACTCTGCATTTGCAAAAGTATCAAATTTGAAAGTTAACAGGGCTTCTAAAATAGCTATTACTCTTGCATCATCAACTTTCTTTTTGTATGCCTTGGGTCAAGCACCAATTTTTAAAAATATTCTTGCAGGTGCCTTCTCTTGCTCTGGCTAAATAAAATACTGTTTTTTTAGAGAAGCTAAAAAGCTTAAGTAGACTATGATTGAAAGTCGATCTAAACTTAGAGGGATAAATCCCTCTTTTTTAATGTTTAATAGATTTATTGCTGAAAAGATAATGACTCTTCTTATTTCTCTTTGCAGCTGATGAATATTTCCCCGCACCTATTAATTGATGCTGTGATATTAAGCGCTGCCCTTACGATAACTTTGGTATTAAGAGCAAAAGGTAATGCTGCCAGAAAAGAAAAAGAAAATAAATGATTACTAAAGAAGAAGAAAAAGAATTTAAAAAACCTAAATTATATAGATTTTGGAACTTTCTTATTTATGGAAGTTCCATAGCTATTGGAGTTTTCTTAGTTTATTTATATTCTGCTTATGTCTTTATAAATAAATGACTTACATCTTCGGCATAGCGATTACTTATGGGGTTGTAAGTCTTTTATTGCTTGGTGGGTTTGCATACTTTACTTTTAAAATGAGACGCTAATTTTTATATCTTTTCCAATAAAGATTTATTAGATAAATTTTTTGATTTTTGTAGAGAATATCGACAAAAAATTCCACATCAAAAGATGGCTGAGATTTTAAGAGAATATGCAGATAGATTAGATGAATGATAGATACTAGCAGACATAAGAAGGTATTAAAAGAATAAAATTTCTAGCAAAATTTATACAAAATTTTTTAAATTTGGAATAAATTTTTTGAAGATATTTTCCTTGCAATTATTCATAATTTGAGATTTTTTTTTGATCCTTAATCCGTACAATTTTGTTCCTCTTACCGCACACATAAAACTTGAAATTTACTATTCAAATGAATTAGAACATAGTTGTAGTAAAGGGGTAAGTCTTATGGCACTAAATGACACATTTACTATCCAAGAAATTAATTTGGATAAAAAAGACCTTTCATTTGATAATAAGCTCAAAAAAATTGAAGCTTATTGGAATAATGAATGTACAGAACATCCGAGTAACAACCATTGCAAGATTTTTTGTGATTAAAAACTTTAACTTTTAGGTATTCTTACGCTTGATTTTTACATAATACCCGTACTAAAGAATAACCAGAAAGAAAGGAGGCCAAGCAAATGACTAATTTAGGTATAGAAATTTTATTTTGGACAATTTTAATTTCTTATCTGGGATTAAGGTTTTCTCAAACTTGGAATGGATTCAAAAAACAGTATTAATTAGGAGAATAGAAAATGAAACTACAAACTCAGTTCACGGTTCCAAACAAAAAATTAAAAGATCTTGATTATGTTAAAAAAGTAGATTTTTTAGAAGAAATTTTAAATAAAGAATATATAGATTATCCAAATCAAGAAGATTGCCTGGTTTGTTGCAATTAAAAAAAATTAAATAGCTGTTTTTTAAAAGTAAATAAATTTTTATTAGTATTTATAAATTTTCTAAAAGGGAGTTAGCACTATGGAATTAAGATTCTTCCCAATAAATATTTTTAGAGAGACTCCAAAAGTCACATTCTTCGATGCAGGCATAGATAGTTCTAACGGTTCTGATGTTGTGATCCATTCTGGAGAAGCTATATCTCCTCCAGATGATTTAAAAGATGAGCAATATTACGTTCACAATCATCAAATTGACCACAATTTAGTTATCACTGGAGAAAGGACATTTGTTTTAATAAATCCTTCCTGGGATGAACCTCATCATGTGATTTATTTAAATAGATCTATGGGAGCATTAGAAATTCCTATAGGAACTTATCACAGATCTATCTCAGGGAAAGAAGGTAGTATTGTTTTAAACCAACCCAAGAGAGATAAATTTTTTGATCCTTCTAAAGAATTTACCCCTCAAAAGTTAGACAAAATTAATTTAATTAAGGCAAGAAAAAGTCCGCCTGTTTATTGGATTTACGAAAATAACAAAATCAAAAGAGTCTATTTTAATCCTCTAGAAAGAAAAGTTAAAACTCTTGTTTGAAATGAAAAAACATATATCCCCTATTAATAATTTAAAAAACCTGAATTTAATTATTAATTCTGATACTTATAAATTGGCTCACGAAGATATTGGTTTACTTAGCCGAAATGAAATGCGTGGAGTCAGAATGCTTCTTGAAATTACTAAACCAGATTTAATCCTTGAAGAAAATAAAATTCTTTCAACAATAATTATTTTTGGAGGCGCAAGCATTACAGAAGAAGTAAATATAAAAAAGAGACTTGAAAATATAGAAGAGTTGCTTAAAAAAAATCCTAAATCGATACTTTTAAAACGAAATTTAAATAGATTAGAAAATTTGCTTCTTATGAGTCATTACTATCAATCCGCAAGGGAGTTTTCTAAACTTGCTTCAATTAGTAATCAAAATAAAAACTGTAATTCTCATGTGATTGTGACAGGTGGGGGGCCAGGAATTATGGAAGCTGCTAATAGAGGTGCATTTGAAGCAGATTGTAAATCTATAGGGTTAAATATCAGTCTGCCTAATGAACAAATCCCAAATGCTTTTATAACTCCCGGTCTTTGCTTTAAGTTTAATTATTTTGCATTAAGAAAGATCCATTTTGTCATGCGATCAGTAGCTGCTGTATTTTTCCCTGGAGGTTTTGGAACACTAGATGAATTATTTGAACTATTGACACTTTGTCAAACAGGAATGAAAACTAAAATCCCAATCATACTTTTTGGTCAAGATTATTGGAATAAGATAATTAACTTCGAATATCTAGCTGATCTTGGATTAATTGAAGATGAACACTTAAATCTTTTTCAATATGCAGACACTGCATCAGAAGCATGGAAAATTATCAAATCATCAAAAAAGTCAGCCTAGAAAACTACAAGCTGACTTGATAACAAATGTAGAAGAATGATTAATAAGTATTTGATATTTTATTTTTCATGCTTTCAATCTTATTGATTAATTCATCTAACCATTCTGTATTATTTTGCTCTTGTCTTTTATGGCTTTGACTTTTTTGAGTACTCATAAATTTCTTACTTTTATAGTTCATTTAATATATCTTCAGAAATTAAAGGAATCAATAAGCAAAATTACCAAATCGATTGACAAAACAAGCTTTAGTAGCATTTCATACAAACCTAACCAACACAAATTAACTAAGAAAATCTAAATCTTCAGTTAAGTATTTTCTACGATGTTTTTATTTTAAATTCTGATTTGAATTAGGAAAGGGTATAGATATTCCTATGGAAAAATCATTTCTAAATTTCATTTATTGGATCTTGGTAAAATCAGCTGAAAGTTACTACGGAGATTCATTAAAAACAGAAGTACCTTATACACCTTATTTTTAGTTTTGGTGGACTTTAACTTTTAATAATAGATCTCTAGTTTGAGATCTATTAGTTCGGAAGTAATTTATCAAAAAACACAATATGGGTTACTTATAGATTCACTACAAAATAATCTCTTACGTTGAATTTCTTTTACTGATTGTGAATAAATTTTAGCGGTAAGGATTGCTCCAAAATTAACTAAAACTACAATTAGAAGAAGTAGCTCAATTGCGAGGTTGGTCATAAGATTACCCTCCTTAAATCTATATAAAAAATCTATAAGGTCAAAATAGGTATTGAATAGAGTTTAAATTCCTATTTTTAACCATCGAGATTCTCTGGTAATAATCTAGGTTCACAATTTTCGACGCATTCTTATAGAGACTTTTCAGTATTATTCTTAATTACCCAACTACGAAGACAATCATAAAAGGCATACTTGGGATCTAATTCATTTTTGAATTGTTAATTTCTAAATGTATTCATGATCAAACTCCCTTTGATTTTTTTTCAAGTTGATTAATTAATTTATCCAACCAAAGAGTGTTGTTGATCTTTTTTGTGCCTTTAAAGTATTTCGTTTTGAACGTACTCATGTACTTATCCCTCAATCAGTGGGTCCAGCATAGGGGTGCTTATTGAAATTTCCTAGAGCAAAAATACTGATTGTGAATATAGTGAAATATTAAAAACTGATTAATTTATAATTTATATTTTAGGTATTACAACTCTTGATTCGTGTATATAACTCATACTAAATAATTTCTAAAAAGAAGGTTAATTATGACTTACGGAAATCTAATTAAAAATAAAATTCAACATGTATTTGGTAATTTGTTTGATTCGTTATCTATTGAGAGAAAACTAACTGATGGTCAAATGGAATGTATGCAATTCGGTATTTGTGATTATGCTCCAAGACAAGTTGAGGAAGTTCCCTTTTTTCATTATTAATTTGAATCAATTTTAAAGTAAGGATAATTAGCTTCTCCTCACCCAATCAGGAGATCCACTAAACCAATCAGCAAGATCATCATTTTTGGGATCAAAATGATTTTCAGTTTCTAAGCCATCAAGGCCTAGATTCTGGATGAGTCCATTTATTCCATCTGATTTTTGCTTGCCATATCTCCTCAAGCTATTAGCTTTCTTAAGCCATGTCCATATAGTTGAATTATGTTTTGCAAGCTTTTCTACATAAATTCTTTCTTCCAATGCTACTGGTTCATCTAATGAAATCCTCTTTACAATATCCTTAATTTTTAAACGAGTCTTGTTGGTTAGAAACATATTCATAAAAGAAGTTAATGATTTATAAAAGTTTTTTTTATGAATGTCTTGTCAATCTTTATTTCAAGAAAAAGTATTTTTTAGAGGCTTTTCAAGGACAAATATATGTATTTAGCAACAGGTACATTTATTTGGTAAAAAAGACTACTTAATTTGATTTATATAACTTATACATAAACAACTCCTATATAAGTTTCTCTGCTTAATTTAAGATTTAATTTATAAAATTGAATAAGGAAATTTTACATTTACAATCAATCTAAAATTAGAGGAACATAACCCTCTTCTTTGTTGACAAACTCTTTATTTAATCACTAATGAAAGGTCAATGGACAAAAGTTTATAGTGGTGATTTACCTCTTAGATCTTGGTGGGTAGATTCAGGTAGTGACAGTAAATATATATCTATAGTTTTACCAGAGGTGTTTGGGATAAATCACTGGATAAGAAGTTTTTCTGAAAAATTAGCCTCACAAAACGTACCTGTATTAGCATTACCTCTTTACGGAAGAACAGCTCCAAAACTAGATTTGGGATATAGCGAAAAAGAATTGAAATTAGGAAGGCAACATAAAAATTTAACCACTTTAAAACATATTATTGAAGACGTTTCTGCAGCCATAAATTGGGTTCAAGAAAAATATCCAAAAAAGAAAATCTCAATTATTGGATTTTGTTTTGGGGGTCATTCAGCACTCATAGCTTCTTCGTTAAAAGGAATAGAAAGTACATTTTGTTTTTATGGAGCTGGGGTAACAGTACCAAGAACCGATACTAATTTTGCTCCTATAGACTTGCTTGAAAAAGTTTCTGGAAAATTAATTTTCATTTGTGGCTCTTCAGATGATTTAATTCCCTTACAAGATAGATTAGAAATTAAAAAAAGATTTAAAAAACTAGATCCTTTAGAAGAGAGATTTATTTATGTCGAAGTTAAAGGAGCTGATCATGGTTTTATGTGCGAGGAAAGAGAATCCTTCCATAAGGATGCATCATCAAATGGTTGGAATTTATTGATGAAAGAATTACATTAATAAATTGCATGAGAATGATTTTGATCAGTGTCTGCACTAATAATTTATAAAAATTCAATACCTTTATAAAAAACTTTTAAAAAATGGTTTTAGATTAAATCACTTGAAAAGTCAAATCAAGTACTGTCAAAAATGAAAAAAATAAATACTATAAGTCTAAATAATTTTCTAGAAATTCAAATTCATGATGAAAAATTTTTTACTAGCATTTGTTTTTGCATTAATGCTTATCAACCCTAATATTTCTATAGCTGCAGAATCTCCCGTAAATGTACAAGAAGTCTTTGTTGGTTCTGAGACTATGGATGGAGATGCTCTTAAATACCCAAAAGGGAAAGCAGAAATAAGATTACAAAGAGTCGAGTTAGCTGAAGGAGGGATAGTTCCGCTCCACTCTCATCCAATTCCTTTATTAGGAAATGTTGAACAAGGTACGATAGTTGTCAAAAGACAAGGGATGGAAGATCTTATCTATACAGCAGGTGATACTTTTATAGTTGGTCCAAAGACACCAAAACATACAATGGGTAATGCAAAAACTGATAATGCAATAGTTTGGTTTGCAGCAATAGGAGCAAAAGATGTTCCAATTTTAATTCCCGCTGAGGGATAAATTTGAACCTTGAATCAATTATTTTTGATTTTCAGTCAAACTACAATAATGAGCAATTAGCTACTTTATTTATGAAGTTAAAAAATATTTTAAAAACTACTGGGGCACTTCATATTTTATTGGGATTATTAATTATTTTCCTACTGATTTTTTCTGTTGAAACTATTGCAGGCAAAGCTTCAACTGAAACATTGCTTCTTGTTAGAGGTACTGCAGATGTTGTAGCAGCTAGTAATTTAGGAATTGGTTGTTTATTGATTATTTGTAGTTCCATAAGAGATAAAGCCTCTTTAAGAAAATTTTATCAGGTGAATTAGCTTTGATGTTTTGTTTTTTAGCAGTAGCTCTATTTAATACTTTTAACGCTGGGACAATTGTTGATGGAGGACCTCCTCCGCCTTTTTGGATTGTTTTAATAGTGAATCATCTTTTATGTATTTATGGATTAGTTAACAATAAAAATTGAAACTCCAACTCCTCCCACCACTTTTCAAACTATTCAAAAAAAGCACTTTCCTCTTATCTCTGAATCAAAATACCTGCCCTGTATTAGATGCTGAAGAGATAAAAAAGAAAGAACAGAAAGAAGCGATAGAAAGGTTGTATCCGTAAATTTTTAAGGGAAATTTCTTTGGACATATATAGGAAGTAGCACGGTCACATTGCCCCCGTACCACCCCACGAAAACCACACATAGATAACTAACAGTTAAAACTTAAAACAAATGGACAGAATACAACAAATAAAAGAAGCACACCCTTGGCTTGACTATGAAGATTTAGTAAAGGTTCTTATCTACCATCACCAAGGTTCCTCATGGATCCATAACCTACAAAGAGACAAGCTACAGCAGTCTATAGATGACTTCAGCAAGCTTGTTATATCAAAGAGAAGGAAAGCCCTTGAACCCTTTGTAGAGTACGTTCTAGACGTGTACTACAACGGTGTAGATGAGTATGGAAATCAGATAGAAGAATCAAGTAGAGAAGAGTCTTTTGAGTATAGATGGAATAAAGCAAGAGCTATCCTTTTGAAGAGCAAATAAACTTGTCGTTTTCTATTGCTAAAGTCAAATTTCAGGTAAAGTACCTATCCTCAGCCAATTGTTTTGCCATCATTTCTGCTGATTGCAACAATAGCCGATCTGGGTACTGAGCTCCCACCATCAGGAAAGTGACATTTGTCAGGATTATTTTCACCTGGATGCTGGACTCCTACAAACATAGTCTTTTTATCACTACTCCATGTGATACCAGTGATTTCACACTCTTTAGGACCTACTAAAAATCTGTCAATTTTACCTGTCCTAGGATTTGCGCATAACATTTGGTTATTACCCATTCCTTCAAAGGCTCCTTGATTAGTATATTTACCATCAGTTTGTATCCATAAGTTACCTTTTGAATCAAATGCGATTCCATCAGGTGAATTAAACATATTATCCTTCGTAATATTTTCAGAGCCCTTCATTAAACCTTCTCCAACAACAGGATTACCAGCCATTGCAAATAAATCCCATTTAAACCCGTCAGCGGCATGTTCATTATTGTCAGGAGTCCATCGAACTATTTGACCATATGGATTTTCGACTCTTGGGTTAACTGCATTAACAGGTTGATTAGGTTTAACACCTCTATTTTTATTATTAGTTAAGGCACAATACGCCTCCACTTTATTAGGATTTGCAGCCACCCATTCAGGTCGATCCATAGTTGTTGCACCAACTTGGGTTGCCGCCATCCTTGTGAAAATACTAATATCTGAATCGCTCATTCCCGATTCTTTTAAATTAACCCATCTCCCGGTTCCATTCTCATTAAAAATCGCCACAAATAAATCACCTTCCGTTAATAGATCATAATTTGATGCAGCTCCTTTTATGTACTTTCCTTTTGAAACGAATTTGTATAGATGCTCTCCTCTTTCATCATCTCCCATATAGGCAACAACTTGACCATTCTTGGAGACAACAACTTCACAGTTTTCATGTTTAAATCTACCCATTGCCGTCTGTTTCCTTGGCATTGATTGTGGCTTAGAGGGATCAATTTCAGTAATATAACCATGCCTATTAATTTCATTCGGATTTTTTACAACATCAAATCTATCCTGATTCATAACCCAGTTGTAACCCCAATCTTTAGTTTTAACCCCATATCTTTTCAAATCTGCTGACAGATTTGCATTAGGGTCTGATGGAGATGAGAAATAACCGTGAAAATTCTCTTCACAAGCTAAATAAGTTCCCCAGGGAGTTCTGCCATTACCACAATTATTAAATGTACCTCTTGCTAATTTGCCTGTTTGATCCTCATCTGTTTTAAGTAATGGATGACCTGCAGCCGGTCCGTCTATAGCCACTTTCGTATCTGCAGTAATTTTTCTGTTATAAAGAGAATCTTTAACTATTTCCCACTTCCTACCTTTTTGTGCAACTTCAAAAATCGATACTCCATGTGCAGCCATGCCTTTTCTAACATCATCAGGTGTTTCAGGAAGCCCACTAGCACGGTTACCATAAATTATTTTTCTATTACAGTATTCATTATTGACTGCAAGTACTGACTTGCCATTAACCTCAAAAAGACTCATTCCATCATTGTTATCTCCAAATGATAGTTCTTGCGACTCCCCAGTTCCTCTTGTTTGCTGATCAAATTCAGGGGCTCCGCTCCATAATGGATCACCCCAAGCTGCAACCGTATGCCAACTAAAACCTTTTGGGACAGTAATTGTATCTTTACTATTGGCTGCTAAAGGTGTAAAACTAATGCCATTAAAGTCTGAACCAAATCCAATTGCTTTGCTTGGAATAGTGGCAGCAGCAAAAGCACCTATTCCTATAGCAAATGAACCCTGAAGAAATTTTCTTCTTGAAACAACTTCGTTAAAATCAGACACAACATAAAAGTGATAACTAATTTAAAAATCTATCTCTAAAGTTAAATTTAATTTAAGGAGTTTCTAAAGTTTAAAATCAGCTCGAAAAGAGCATAAGAGTTTAGTTGCTTTCTAATAAAAAACTTGTTGACTCATACCCTTTTCAGTTGCTATAAATGTTAGTACACTTGTACCATATAACTATGGAGGACTGGCAGGAATGGGATTACCTAGAGGACGAAATATTAGTAAGAAAACGACGGAAGATATGTATTACTTGCAATCACTTCAGGTACAGCACGACAAGTTCTTGTGTCACCATCCTTACTTGTCCCTTTCATCAAAAGCTTATTCCTCAAGGTGATCATCTAATTAAGGGCTGCAGATACTGGAGAGAGAACAGCAGAATATTCGCTCCAGAAGCAGCTTGAGCTTCGGGTTCGCGGTTGTTTATAGAGAGCATTAAACTTAGTCTATGACTAGGTTTTATTATGCCTGCTAGAATATTTAATCAATATTGCTAGAATAAGCAACTAACCTATTCCTTGAAAAACATTGCAATAACTAGATTTCTTAATTTAACATCAAATAAATAAAAAAGCCTGTATCAAGCGATCTGTAACTATATATATTTCCTAAACTTTCTTCGATTAATTATTTTAGATAAAATTAAAAGAGCTTTATTTTTGCTGAGAAATTAGGCGAAAGTAACAAAACTTATTCTAGCAAAATTCTAGCAAACCCAATTTCCTTAAACTGATTGATATGACTGATATTAACTACTGGCTAATGAAAAGTGAGCCTGATGCTTACAGCATAGATACTTTAAAAAATGACGGTGTAACTTTATGGGATGGAATAAGAAATTATCAGGCTCGAAATTTTATGAGAAAAATGAATAAAGGAGATAAAGTTTTTTTCTATCATTCGAATTGTAAACCCCCAGGTATTGTGGGACTTATGGAGGTAATAGATCTAAATATTGTTGATCCTACTCAATTTGATCAAGATTCAAAATATTTTGATCCAAAATCGAAACCTGATAATCCGAGATGGGATTGTGTAAAAGTAAAATACATTTCTAAATCAACTAAGATTTTAAGTTTACCTGAATTAAAGATTACATTTAATGAGGATGAGTTATTAGTCGTAAAAAAAGGAAATAGGTTATCTATATTACCTGTCAGAAATGATGTTGCAAAAATAATACTAGAAAAAATATAAAGAATTTTAATCCTTAAAATTCATTGAAAACATATTGCCAATATAAAGTCTCGTTAAATCCCTATTTTGAAATCCTTTTTGCATCAAAAATCCCGCAATAGCGGCTTGTAGTATCCTGTATTGATCCCAGTTAGGATGATCCTCAACGAATTCTTTCATAGCCTTTTGAAGATTTTCTTGAAGTTCGCATTTGAAACTTATTACTTCATCTTTATGATTTAATACTTTTGAATTTTCGTCGTAATTTAACTCTTGCATATTAAAAAAACTTTATTGGAATTTAAATCTACAAGTTGTAGTTTTCTCCAAAATTACTGAATCGTCAACAAGCATTATTAAAAGACAGTCTCAGGTTATAGAATAATGAGAATTCAGTCATAAATTGGGTAGTCATGGAAATCAATTTTGTAAATTTAAATCTTACTTAAATATAAAGATTTATATAAAATCAAAAGTTTTCCACATGCTTTAGATCATCAGATAT
>QCNA01000009.1 GCA_003213375.1 Prochlorococcus sp. AG-424-A03
GAATTATATTTAACAACGTTAATTCAGAGAGACATAAAAAATTGATCAAAGAGGTGTTTAAAAATGAAGAAATCGAAATTCTTGGTTTTTTACCATCTGATTCAAAAATAACTTTAAACAAAGCTCATTTAGGTTTGATATCTCCAATGGAAAATGAAAAAGAAATTGATGTTGAATATTTTGCAAATTTCGCCGAAAGAAACCTTGATGTATTTTCTCTTATTAAATTCCTGAAATCTCCTCAAAAGAAAATATTTAATTCTGTCAATTTTAAAGATTTTAAAATAGACAAAAGTAAACCTATAGCAATTGCAGAAGATAAAATCTTTCATTTTCAATACCCTGAAACTAAGGAGTTTTTGAGTGAAATAGGCATTCCATTAATTTCATGGAGTATCTATAATGATGAAGAAATACCTAATGAGGCTTCTTCTTTAATTATTCCTGGGGGATTCCCTGAAAAATATGCTGATCATATTAGTAACTCTACAAAAAGTTTAAATTCGTTAAAGAAATTTCGCAAAAATGGATTTATATATGCTGAGTGCGGAGGGATGATGATTTTAGGAGACTTCATAAAAGATGAAAATGGTAATAATCATAAAATGAGTGGCATCCTGCCTTTTAGATCAAAAAAAAGTAAACTTTCAGTAGGTTATAGATATATTGAGGGTTTAAAAGATACTCCGATCATTAAACAAAATCAATTAATTAGAGGACATGAATTTCATTATTGGGAAATTGAAAATAATTTATCTGAACTTGGTTTTGTAAAGGCTGATCATCAGAAGAAACTTTCTCCCCCATGGAAAATTAAATCTTGGAAAACTGAATACAAAAATGAAGGTTTTTTTGATGAAAAATTACATGCAAGTTGGATTCACTTACATTTGCCAAGTTCTCTAGAGGTTGCAAAAAACTTTATAGATGCCACCCAAATTACTTTTTCAAAGCATTCTTAATTTATTACTAACTCAAATATTTTGAGAGGAGAACCTAAAAAAAACATTCCAGGTAAAGTGATTAATGGTCCTAAAAAACTCCCTACCATTACCTCAATTTTTGTATGGCCAAGGGTTTCTTTTAACAGTAATTCAGATTGAGGGTCTAGTTTTTTTGATAGTTTATTAATTTCTGCAGCTTGAATGCCAGCTGATTTTCGCACACCACTAGCGTCATACATAACTATTAGTGCTACAGCAACTGATAATGCGAATATTGAGCTATCAAATCCTAATTCATAACCTATACCAGATGTAGCGCCGGTTATTAAGGCGGAATGACTAGAAGGCATACCTCCCGTCTCGAACATAATTCCAAATCTTATCTCACCAGTTAAAAAGAAATTGAATACAATTTTAAAAAATTGAGCTAGCAAACATGATAATAGGCTCCAGAAAAGAACTGAATTATTAAAAAAAGAAAAAAACTCAGACATAAATTAAAAAATTATCTATCTCTATTTGTAATAAAGTCAGCTAAAGATATTAAATACTTTGCATCTGCACCCCAAGGTTCAATTGCTTTTTTTGCTTTATCAACTAAATCAAATGCTCTTTTCTTTGACTCCTCCATTCCAAGTAATTTAGGGTAAGTAGTTTTGTCAGCTAAAAGATCTTTGCCGGCAGTTTTACCAAGCTTTTCACTGCTGGAAGTTAAATCAAGAATATCATCTATTATTTGGAAGGCTAAACCAATTCCCTCTGCATATGTTGTCAGAGCTTGTAATAGTTTTTCGTTAGCTCCTGCGATCATCGCGCCTGTTCTAACGCAGGCCTTCAATAAAGCCCCAGTCTTGTGAAGATGAATATATTCGAGAGTTTCAAGGTCGACTTCTTTCCCTTCGCATTCCAAATCAACAACTTGTCCTCCGACTAAGCCTGGTGCACCAGCAACTAAGGATAATTCTCCAACTACATTTAATAATCTATTTGGATCGACTCCAGGGCTTCTTAAAGAGACCATTTCAAAGGCCCTTGTTAATAAAGCATCGCCTGCAAGAATAGCTATTGCATCTCCATATACTTTATGATTGGTTGGCCTACCTCTCCTCAAGTCATCATTATCCATGGCGGGTAGATCATCATGAATCAAGGACATTGTATGGATCATTTCTATTGCTACCGCAGTAGGAACTGCAAGAGAAGGTTCTCCTCCAGCCAGTGCACAAGATGCTAAACATAAAATTGGACGTATTCTTTTCCCTCCAGCTAAGAGTGAATATCTCATTGATTCTCTTAATATTTCTGGATTCTCAGGACCCAAGGAAAAATCAAGTGCTTCTTCTACAACCTTTTTTGTGTTTTTAAGATATTTTTCAAAATCATAAATACTATTTATAACTTCAGTCATTTTATACCTTTAGTAAAAAAAAATTCATCTTGGAGTTTATGGCAAAAGATCATTAAGAGTTGATGATAAACCAAATTGTTTTTGCCAGCTAAAAATAGTATTTACAAGTAACATTGTTACAGTCATTGGTCCAACACCTCCTGGGACAGGTGTGTAAGCAAATACTTTAGAAATAACATCTTCTAATAATACATCGCCACATAATCTGGTTTGATTTTTATCGGAACTTTTTAATCTATGTATTCCAACATCAATAATTACTGCTCCTTCTTTCACAAAACTCGAATCTACAAGATTGGGTTTTCCTGCAGCTGCAATTAGAACGTCGGCTTCTCTACAAACTTTATTCAAATTTAATGTTTTAGAGTGAGTAATTGTTACCGTGCCATTTAGGTTCAACAACATAAGCGATAGGGGTTTCCCAACAAGCAAACTTCTCCCTATGACAACAATTTTCTTACCTTCAATTGTAATATTTTGGGATCTTAATAAATTAATAATTCCTGCTGGTGTGCATGATCTCATCGCAGGCTCATTTTTTACTAGTTTGCCTATGTTTATCTCATTTAGTCCATCTACATCTTTGCTTGGATTAATATGGCTGATCAGTTTTTGCTCGTCAAACTTCTTTGGTATGGGCAGTTGTAGTAACATTCCATCTACATCTTTATCAGAATTAAGTTTGATTATTAATTGTTCAACTTCTTTTTGCTCTACACTATCTTTTAGATGAAAGATAAAGCTCTTTATTCCAATCCTTGAACATGCTTTTTCCTTATTATTAACGTAAACACCACTAGCGGGGTCTTCACCTATTCTTATAACAGCTAAACCGGGAGCTCTTTTTGCAATTTTTTTATTACTCGAGATATAATCAGATAATCTTTCTTCAATTTCAAGAGATAATTTTTTACCGTCTAATTTTAATGACATTTAGAAAAACATCTCCTTTTTACACCTAGCATGCCTATAATTCTAAATTATTCAAATAGATTTATCTATATTCTGTGCAAAACATCATAACTACCTTAAAGAAAATGTTTTATCTGTGGAGGCGAAGTCAAGTCCCAGAAAGACAACCAATTAAAACTTCAAGAATAGATAATCTCATAATTTTTTTAGTATGCATTTTAATTTCAATAATTTCATCTTACAAACTACTTCTTATCACGCCTTTAAAAATCGCAGATATTTTTTCTTGGTTTTTGACCTTTATTGAAATACTTATTAGTTCTGGAGTTTTGATATTAGTTTCAAAAAAAGAGAATCCTACAATTTCCTCAAGACAGATCTTCTTAATCATTACTCTTCTCTTAGCAGTACAAGTTGCGAAATTAGCCTTAGCTTCAACCATAAGTCCATTATCTATGATAATCCCACCGGCATTAATAATATCTCAAGGAATGGGAACCATAACAGCTTTAGCTTGGGTATCAATTGCGAGTCTTATTTGGCCTGACCCAGAGATTGTTATCAATAACAATTTATTTATTATTTTATTAGTTTTTGCTTCAATAGTATCTCTTCTTGGAGGAAGAATAAGGAGTAGAGCTCAGTTACTGCAACTATCAATTTTTGTGCCCATAGGATCTTTCTTGAGTCAATGGATATTAATTGGTAAAGATAAAATATCTCTTATTAATACTAAGCAAGATTTTGTTTTAGCTAATGGGGATATATTTTCTGATTCCTTGCTATTGGCTATAGCTATGCTTTTTACAATTTTATTTATTCCTATTTTTGAGTCGATATTTGGATTATTAACTAAAGCAAGATTGCTCGAATTGGCTGATAAGGAGAAGCCTTTAATTAGAAGATTGTCTCTAGAAGCCCCTGGTACTTTTGAACATACCTTACTTATATGTGGTTTAGCAGAGGAGGCAACAAGAATGATTGGGGGTGATATTGATCTTATTAAAACTGGAGCGTTATATCATGATGTTGGCAAATTACATGCACCTAATTGGTTTATTGAAAATCAGGATGGTTCAAAAAATCCTCATGACGAATTAGATGATCCGATTAAAAGTGCACGAGTATTACAAGCTCATGTTGATGAAGGATTGAAATTTGCAAGAAAAAATAGACTACCTAAGCTGATAGCTAATTTTATTCCTGAACATCAAGGTACCCTTAAAATGGGATATTTTTTTCAAAAAGCTAAAGAAAAAAATCTCGACATTAATGAATATTATTTTAGATACAAAGGTCCTATCCCTCAGTCCAAAGAAACAGCTATTTTAATGCTTGCCGATGGATGTGAAGCAGCACTGAGAGCTATGAATATTAATGCATCTGATAAAGAAGCTTTGAAAACAATTTCTAATATTATCTACTCTCGTAAAAAAGATGGGCAATTAGATGATAGCAATTTATCCAAAGGAGAAATTTTTCTAATAAAAAGGGCATTCTTGAATGTGTGGAAAAGAATTAGACACAGAAGAATTCAGTATCCAACTGGCAAGAATAATACTTTTTCTTAATTTTAACTTTATAACCTAATACTTCTTCGATGTTTCGGATTACACCAATAAAGAAGAGCTAGCGTACTTAATAATGTTGTTAAGAGAGTAAATCCACCAACTCCATAAATGTCTTGAAGAGTTATGAGCCTTACAACTGAATAAGGACCCATACCAGAGATTACCATTGATAAAGATACCAGAGTTAAAGTTACTCCCCATTTTCTCTCTGCTAAAAGAGCTGCTGAAGAAACTATCCCAACAATGGCAGCAGGCCATCCAAGACTTATTGCAAGAGTTATATTCGCAACTTTTAGTGGAGGTCCATAACTTATTATTAATGCGATTATTGGAAGTGCAATTATGTTGCCGATTAAGCCAACCCATGAAAGTGCCCAATATCCAAGTACCCTTTCTCTCATTATTTATTGCTTTAACTATTAGTTAAATCTACATTATTGAGAGACTATTTTTTAATGCTACTTAATAAATCCTATGAAAATAATTTAATTTGCAGGATTAGATAGAAATTTATTATCAGAACTCTCTAAATTATCAAATTGTGGATGAATTGAATTTTTTTTCTCAGAAAATACAAGTCTATTTAAAGCATTAACGTAAGCATTTGCTGCAGCAACTACAACGTCAGTGTCAGCAGAATGACCAGAATATATTTTATTATCCCTTCTTATTCTTATTGTTACTTCGCCCAAAGCATCAATTCCTTCTGTTACCGACTTAACAGAAAATTCAATTAATTCATTAGGAACTTTAGCTAATTTATTTAAAGCCTCGCATACAGCATCAACTGGCCCAGTCCCTATTGATACAGCAGTATCTTCACTATTATCTTCTGTGTTTAGAAGGGAAATGGTTGCAGTAGGTTTAGAGGCGTTACCACAACTTACTTGTACAAGACTTAATTGAAATTTAGCTTCTGGTAGCTGAACTTGTTCACTAACAATTGCTTCTAAGTCTCTATCAGTAATTTCTCTTTTCCTGTCAGCTAAATCCTTAAAACGAGCAAAAGCATCATTTAGATCTTCTCGGCTTAAGTCATATCCCATTTCTTCTAATCTTGCTCTTACCGCACTTCTTCCACTCAGTTTCCCTAAAGATATTTTGTTGTCACTCAAACCAACAGTTTTTGCATCGATAATTTCGTAAGTTAGTCTATTTTTTAAAACCCCATCCTGATGAATGCCTGACTCATGAGCAAAAGCGTTAGCTCCCACAATCGCTTTATTAGGTTGTACAGTCATTCCAGTTAGGTTAGAAACAAGTCTAGAGGTTTTTGTTATTTCTTCTGTTCTTATAGCCGTAAGAGGAGTTGGGGAATCTGGATTTCTTTTGAAAAAACTATTAAAAAAACTTTTCCTAACATGAAGTGCCATTACTAATTCTTCTAGAGAAGCATTCCCCGCTCTTTCTCCAATTCCATTAATAGTACATTCTAATTGTCTTGCTCCATTTTTTACTGACTCAAGAAAATTGGCTACTGCTAAACCCAAATCATTATGACCATGAACAGAGATTACTGCCTCATCAATATTTGGAACATTTTTATTTATATCGGCAATTAGGTTGCCAAATTCACTAGGAGTTGTAAACCCAACAGTATCAGGGATATTTATTGTTGTTGCTCCTGCAGTAATTGCTAGTTGAATAACTTCGTATAAAAATTCAGGATCACTCCTTGAGGCATCTTCACAAGAAAACTCAATATCATCTACTAAGGATTTCGCATAATTAACCATTTCTGGAACTATTTGAAGAACATCCTTTCTGGATTTTTTTAGTTTATGTTTAAGATGAATATCGCTTGTCGCAATAAAAGTATGTATTCTTTTCTTGGGAGCTGGACTTACTGCTTCGTAACATGCTTTTATGTCTCCTTTAGACGCCCTAGCTAAACCACATATTATAGGGCCATTTTCTCTCCCTACGACATTAGCAATTTTATTAACAGCTTTAAAATCTCCTGGACTTGCAAAAGGGAATCCAGCTTCAATAACATCTACGCCTAATCTTGCTAATTGATGGGCGATAGCAAGCTTTTCTTCAAGATTTAAACTGGCACCAGGAGATTGCTCTCCATCTCGAAGAGTTGTGTCAAATATCAAAATTCTTCCAGGATCTTTTGACATCAGAAAGAATAACCTAAACATATATTAAGCTAATTAAAAAAATTTGACTAGATTTAGTTCAATAAAAATTTGCTGAAAGTTTATAAGTTAAATAATATTGGTTAAAATTCTGAAAAAAAATATCAAATACTTGAATTTTTAAAGTATTGTTTTAGGATTAAGCCTTTTTTATAAAAAAATCTCGATTTTTTCTAGAACTAATAGGCATAAATTTAAAAAGTATGAATGGGCAATACTCTAAAAAAAATTTTTTAGGCCAGTTAGCGATAGTTTTACATGCTCATCTACCTTATGTCAGAAAAAATGAAAAAAACTCCTTAGAAGAGGATTGGTTATTTCAAGCGATTCTAGAATGTTATATACCACTACTTCAATCAATAGAATCTTCCAAAAATGAAAATCCTGAAAATACAAAACTTACTATTAGTTTGTCTCCAACATTATTATCACTTCTTAATAATAAACAAATTCAAGAAACTTTCCCAAGTTGGATTAAAACAAGGAATGATTTCCTAAACGAACTGCCACTGGAAGAAAAAAATGCCTCTGCATTTTTAATGGATAATCTTAATGATAAATACTTATACTGGCAAAATTGTTCTGGAAATTTAATTGAGAAGTTTAGGGTTTTAAATAACTCTGGAAATTTGGATATTCTTACTTGTGCTGCTACTCACGGATATCTGCCAATTTTAAGGGAGAATCCTGAAACTGTAAAAGGACAAATCAATACAGCCATTAGGAGCCATGAAAATTTTTTTGAAACAAAGCCTTTAGGTATTTGGTTACCTGAATGCGCATATTATGAGGGTTTAGATGAAATACTATTTAATTCTGGAATTAGATATACAATCTTAGACGGACACGGGATTCTAAACTCTACACCAAGGCCTAGGTATGGTGTGTATGCTCCAATATGCTCGAAAAAAGGAGTGGCATTTTTCGGGAGAGATAGTGAGTCAACCTTGCCCGTTTGGTCCGCTAAGGATGGGTTCCCGGGCGACAAAGTTTATAGGGAATTTCATAAAGATTTGGGGTGGGAATTACCTCTCTCAAAGCTCCAAAAGAAGGGTATTTCTTCAAAAAGACCTTTGGGTTTAAAGTTTCATAAGATTACTGATGAAAAAATTTCTTTAGGGGGGAAAGAGTTTTACCTTGAAAATGAAGCCAAAAATAAGGCGGTAGAACATGCTGATACCTATCTTCTAGCGAGATCCAAACAACTAGAAAAATTGACTTTATCTTCTTCCTTTAAGCCTTTATTGGTTGCTCCATTTGATGCAGAGTTATTTGGCCATTGGTGGTATGAGGGACCTTTTTTTATTGAAAAAATATTAAAGAACTCTAGTAAATATTCAATTAAGCTTACAAATTTAAAAGAATTCTTAGTGCAAAAACCAAATCTTCAGATTTGTGATCCATCGCCATCAAGCTGGGGGCAAGGTGGTTACCATAATTACTGGATTAATGATGCAAATGCATGGATCGTTCCAGAAATCACAAAGGCAGGCTCAACATTTGTAGATTTGTGCTTGGAAAATTCTAATAATGATTTATCTCTAAGACTCTTCAAGCAAGCTGCAAGAGAACTACTTCTTTCTGAGTCTTCTGATTGGAGTTTTATTTTAAGAGCTGGAACCACAACTGAACTCGCAAAAGAGAGAATAGAAAGACACTTATTCAGGTTCTGGAAATTGGTTGAAATGATTAGAAATCATTCTAGTATTAATTTAAAATTTCTTGAAGATATTGAGGAAGAGGATAAAGTCTTCCAAAATATTAATATTGATGATTGGCGAAAAAAATACTAATTTAACTTGAGCATTCCTAGTTTTACTTTTAGAGGTGAATTTATAAACATCTTACTCATAACGTAAATTAGTTTTGGAAGTGGAAGTGTATTAGTAAGAAAACCTACCCATTCATTGGTGGATAATCTAAAGAAATTTTTGAAAAAGCTTCTTAATCTACTTTCGTCAAAACTCATCAATCTTCTTAGACCATATTGGTAAAGTTTATGCCTTTGTGTTAACTCGTAAGGCCAAAGGATTTCCCAACCTTTTGAAGCTAACTCAAGTGAACTTAGTTGAGGTTCTTTTAAAAAGATTGCTAATTTTTGTGCAAGAAGTGGAGCCCTTCTTAATAAAGATCCAACCATGTATCCTGATGCAGGATGAACCATACTTGCAGCCCCTCCGAAACCAAGTACAAATTGTTTTTTAAATGGGAGGGGTAAATTCATAGGGAAAAGGCAATTCTCTTCATGTAAAATTTCACTTACCTCAATACCCTTACCATTAAGTCTTTTATAAAGTCTTTTTTTAAGATTTTCTTGGGATAATGCAGGATAACTGGCTAATGAAGTTTCTTCAACAAAAAAAGTCTCGTTGCCAAGATCCATTGCATAAAGAAAGGAAGGAGATGATAACTTTTCTTCATTGTTTAAATGATTTGGACGAAAATCCATTAGAACAAATTGTTCTTTATTAACAGGTGGTGATGTAAATTTACCTACAATTCCATAAGCAGCTTGTTGAGCGATTTCATTTTGAACTGGTCTTTTTACAAAATTACTTTTATGACCGCTTGCATCAATAACTAATCTCGCCTTTATTTTGAGACCTGAAAAACAAATTACCTCAGATAGTTTATTTTTTTCTTTAATGTCTTTTGCTGTCTCATTTAACCATTCAATCCCTTTACATTTTTTTAAAAGCTCATTTTGGAAGGCTTCTTGATTTATTAAACCATAATCGTAGTTGTGTTTTGTGGGAGTATCCCCTTTTTTATTTTCCCCATCTCCAAAAAAACTAACTGTTTTACACCATCTATGAGATAACAGGGACTCTAACCCTAATTCTTCTAATTCAGATGCCCAGATACCATATGTATTCTCCCATTTTTCATTTGGAGATTTTGTTGATATCCCCTTAATATTTAGATTCTGCTTGGCTAATTCTGAAGCTAGACATAATGCAGCAGGACCTGAACCTAAAATTAAAATATCAAGTATTTCCATATTATTTAGCTAACCATAAGGCTTTTAATTTTGTTCAACTGAGCTGGGTTGGTCTTTTTCCTCTATTTGTTCACGAGGTACCAACACCACTTCAGATAAATGATCACCGTCATCTAATCTTTGTAATTTTACTCCTGTAGCTGCCCTGGATTGCTGAGAGATTTTATCTGCGTTTGTTCTTACTATTACGCCTTTTTCGGTAACAAGTAGTAATTCTTCTCCCTCTCCAAGGACCTTTAAACAAACTAGCTGATCATCTTTAATTCTAAATTTTATTGCTCTCAAACCCATGCCTGCTCTTTTTTGTAATCTAAACTGAGTTACAGGCACTCTCTTCCCTAGTCCAAATGCACTGGCTATTAATACCCATGGACCATCTGAAGAGTTTTCGTCAACATTATCATCAAGTTCTTCTGTGAAATCCTCAATTTTAGCCAATTGATCAACCAAATTAGATGTTAAAACATCCATAGAAACTAGATTGTCTCCCTCTCTCAAGTTCATTGATTTAACCCCTCTTGCTGTTCTACCAAGTGGTCTTAATTCATTGATATCTAGTCTGAAATGAATCGCCATTCCTGTTTTAGATCCAATTAAAACACTATCACCTTCTTTTGATAATCTGACCCAAGTTAGGGCATCTCCATCCTCAAGATTAATTGCTATAAGTCCATTTGAGCGAATTTTTGAGAAAGCAGAAAGTGCAGTTCTTTTTATAAAGCCAGCTTGGGTTAGCATTAATAAATAACGATCGTCGACAAAAGAATCCACAGCAACTAGTGAAGTAATTTTTTCTTCTCTTGGAATTGGGAGAAGTTGAACTGATGGAGTCCCTTTTGCCGTTCTGCTACTCATAGGAACCCTATATGCTGGGAGAGCATAAGCTACTCCTCTATCACTGAAAAGCACAAGAGTATCATGATCGTTACAGCTTATAAATAATTTTACGTCATCATCTTCTTTGGTTTTTGTGCCAGCTTTACCCCTTGAACCACGACTGGTAGATTCAAAATCATTAACAGGCATTCTTTTTAAATAACCTGCTTCAGTTAATAGAACTACGGATCTGTCGTTAGCAATGAGATCAATGTCATCTAACCCGCCGCCTAAATCTAGTATTTCTGTTTTCCTAGGAGAAGAGAATCTTTCATCGATTTTATTAAGTTCTTCAAGAATAATTTCAAAAATTCTTTCTTTACTATTCAATATTTGCTGATATAGGTCGATTTTTTTGGTTAACTCATTATGTTCTCCTTTGATTTTATCTGCTTCTAGTGCTGTTAATCTTCTTAACTGCATTTGTAGAATTGCATCTGCCTGTATGGAAGATAATTTATGGTCATTTTGTAATTTTTCTCGAGCTGATATTGAATCTTTCGCAGATCTTATTAGATTTATAATTTGATCCATAGCATCTAAGGCCAATAAAAGACCTTTTACAATATGATCTCTCTCTTCTGCCTTTTTTAATAAAAATGTTGTTCTTCGCCTTATTGTCTCAACCCTAAAATCTAGAAAAACGTCTAACATTTTCCTAAGTGAAAGTGTTATGGGCTCTCCTTTTACTAGAGCAAGGATATTTGCACTAAAGTTATTTTGTAGAGGTGTTAACTTAAATAAATTATTTAAAACTACTTGTGGGTAGGCATCTCTTTTTAGTTCAATAACAATCCTCATCCCATCTCGATCACTTTCATCTCTAATATCAGAAATACCTTCTAATTTTTTTTCATTAACCAAATCAGCAATTCTTTCTATCAATGCTGCTTTATTGGTTTGAAATGGAAGCTCTGTAATTATTACTGCATCTTTCTCAGCTCTGCCAATGGATTTAATTTGCTCAATATTTGCTACCCCTCTCATGGTTATTGACCCCCTTCCTGTTTTGAATGTCTCTCTAATACCGTCTCTCCCTAAGATTTGACCACCTGTAGGAAAATCAGGACCCTTAATTATTTCAAAAAGTTCACTATCTTTAATTGAGGGTGTTTTGATTATTGATTTAAGACCATTAATTAATTCCCCTAAGTTATGAGGTGGAATATTAGTTGCCATTCCTACCGCTATTCCAGATGATCCATTTAGAAGTAGTTGAGGGATCCTAGCGGGTAGAACTGTTGGCTCTTGCTGAGAACCGTCAAAATTATCAGCGAAATCTACAGTTTCAGATTCAATATCCTCTAATAAACTTTCATCCGTAAGAGACTGTAAACGAGATTCTGTATATCTCATTGCTGCTGGAGGGTCGTTATCAACAGAACCAAAGTTTCCATGGCCATCTATGAGTGGCATCCTCATAGAGAAATCTTGGGCCATCCTTACCAAAGCATCATAAACAGCAGTATCGCCATGAGGGTGGTATTTACCAAGTACTTCTCCTACAACTCTTGCACATTTTCTGTATGGTCTACCGCTAGTCAAACCAAGTTCATACATTGCATAAAGAATTCTTCTGTGAACAGGTTTTAATCCATCTCTTGCATCTGGCAGAGCACGACCAACTATAACGCTCATTGCATACTCGAGGTATGAACGAGACATCTCATTTCTTAGATCAGTTTGTATAATTCGATCGTTATCTTCACTTAATCCTGAGTTATCGGAATCTAAAATATCAGACATACAAAAATCCTTTTTTTTAATAATAATCGCTGATTGTCATAATGAATAAAAAAAAAGATTTATTTAATTCCCAAATACTCACATTTACACACAAATCAAAATAAAACCTTTTGTTTTTGAATAAACCTTGGCTTATTACCCCGTTAGTTGTTAATTTAATCAGAATAAAAGAAAACTATCGTGAATATTGAACTTGGTTTAAATAAAAAAGTCAGACGGGCTTATGGCATCGATGAAATAGCTTTAGTCCCCGGTAATAGAACACTTGACTACGATTTGACTGATCCTTCTTGGTCAATAGGTGATTTCAAAAGAGAAGTTCCCATCGTCGCTAGTGCCATGGATAGTGTTGTCGATGTAAATACGGCTGTAGAGCTCACAAAATTAGGTTCCCTAGGGGTTATTAATATGGAGGGCATACAAACACGATATGAAAACCCTGATGAAATATTGAACCAAATAGCATCAGTCGGGAAGAATGATTTTGTTCCATTAATGCAGAAAATATACAGTGAACCGGTTAAGGAAGGATTGATTGTACAAAGAATAAATGAGGTGAAAGAAAGAGGAGGTATAGCAGCTTTTAGCGGGACTCCTCAAGCTGCCATTAAGTTTAAAGAAACACTTAATAATTCCAAAATAGATTTATTTTTTCTTCAAGGAACAGTTGTTTCTACAGAACATCTAGGTATGGAAGGTAAGGAAACCTTAAATATTAAAGATCTTTGCCAATCTATGAATGTCCCAGTTGTAGCAGGTAATTGTGTTACTTACGAAGTTGCAAAACTTCTAATGGATGCTGGAGTTGCAGGATTGATGGTTGGGATAGGACCTGGAGCTGCATGTACATCAAGAGGAGTACTGGGAATTGGAATCCCTCAAGCAACTGCAATTGCTGATTGTAGTGCTGCAAGAAATGATTACTTTAAAGAAAGTGGTCGCTATATTCCTATTATTGGTGATGGAGGAATTGTTACTGGCGGAGATATCTGTAAATGTTTAGCATGTGGAGCAGATGCTGTAATGATTGGATCCCCAATAGCTAAATCCTCAAATGCTCCAGGTAAAGGATTTCACTGGGGTATGGCTACTCCAAGTCCAGTATTGCCAAGGGGCACAAGAATTGAAGTTGGTTCTACAGGATCCTTAGAAAGAATAATTAAAGGCCCTGCCTTACTTGATGATGGGACACATAACTTAATAGGAGCTATAAGAACCTCAATGAGTACTCTTGGGGTAAAAAATATTAAAGAAATGCAAGAAGTTGAAATAGTTATCGCACCATCGCTTCTCACGGAAGGTAAGGTTTATCAAAAAGCTCAGCAGCTTGGGATGGGTAAGTAATTCATCTATAGCAAATTATAAATCCTTAGTGAATTAAGTATTAATTTGAAAAATTTTCTAATTAGGAGTTATTATGAAATGATGGGGGAAACCCCATACTCCTCACACACTAAATCGCCCGAATTAATCGGGCTTTTTTAGATATTTTGTTACTTATATTATTTAATATGTAATGAAATCATCACTTAAAAGAATTGCCTGCTAAATTTTCAAAAAGGAATACTTAAATTATGTCATCAGCTCCAGCCGTAACTGATTCTTCATTTGACAAAGATGTACTGCAAAGTGATCTACCAGTATTGGTTGATTTTTGGGCACCATGGTGCGGTCCATGTAGGATGGTTGCACCTGTTGTAGAAGAAATCTCAAAAGACTTTGAAGGGAGAATTAAAGTTTTTAAATTAAACACAGATGAGAATCCAAATGTAGCCAGTCAATATGGAATTAGAAGTATTCCTACACTAATGATCTTTAAAGGAGGTCAAAAGGTTGATACCGTTGTTGGTGCTGTGCCAAAAGCAACTCTTTCGAGCACTTTAACTAAGCATTTATAAATTTAAAAGCTTTGCATAAAATTGGACTTATAGACTATGGAATGGGTAATATTCATTCTGTAACAAAATCTCTAGAAAGTCTTGGAGAAGAAATTATATTAATTAAAAACTTTAATGATTCCAAGCTTTGTAAGGCGATAATACTTCCTGGGGTTGGAGCATTTGATCCCGCCATGAAGAATCTCATAAATACTAATTTGATAACTGATTTGAAAAGTTGGATTAAAAGTGGGAAATCCTTTTTTGGGATATGTTTAGGTCTCCAACTTCTTTTTGAATCTAGTGATGAAGGAAAAGTCCAAGGGCTGGGAATTTTAAAAGGAAAAATACAAAAAATACCCAATATTGTTAACCAAAGAATCCCACACATGGGTTGGTGCCAACTTTTACCTACAAAAAATAATACTTTATTTGGGATTGAAGAATTAAATAATTGGGTCTATTTTGTACATTCCTATCATGCAATCCCAGATGACTTAAATATTATTGCAGCTCAGGTTGATTATGGCCCTGAAAAATTAACTGCAATGATAGAGAATGATAATTTATTGGCCTGTCAATTTCATCCAGAAAAATCTGGAATAACCGGTGAAAAACTTTTGAGAAGATGGCTGAATAATATTCAATAACAGATGCTTAGGGATGAAGGCTAACTTAAGATTAATAGGTGGTAAAAAACTCCAAAGTCCAAATAATTCTTATACCAGACCTACAACTTTGAGAGTGAGAGAGGCCATATTTAATATATTGAACAAAAGAGTTGAAAATAGTAACTGGTTAGATTTATTTAGTGGGACAGGGGCCATATCTTGTGAAGCCTATAATCACGGGGCGAGCAAAATAATTGCAATTGAAAAAAACAAAATCAACTCAAAAGTTTGCTTAGAAAATTTACTCTCGTTGGAGAATATAGAGAATAGGAGAAATGATATCGAAGTTATTTGTAAAGACGTTTTGAAATGGACAAAACCAAATTATGAGAGGAAATTATCATCTAGGAATATGGATTTAAACAAATTAAAATTTGATTTTGTTTATCTTGATCCTCCATACGATGTGGATTTCCATGAATTAGTTTTAAGTCAAATATTTAATTGTAATCTTTTAAAAAAAGATTCAATAGTTATTTGTGAACATTCTCCAAATCTATTTATTAAAAAAAGTACTTTGTGGGAAACTATAGATGTACGAAATTACGGGCAGTCAAGATTAACATTTTTAATCAATGTCCAGCATCCCTGAACCTCTTCTGTATTGATTCCATGCACTTACGAACAATCCAAGAAGAGTTATTGGTACTAAACCTAAAACAATTCCACATAGAAGAGGCTCGATCATTTTTTTGCCTTTTTTAAATTTCTTATTCACAATTGTTACATAGAGACTATTTTTTGTGTCAACATCTTCATCAACTGCAGCAGAAAGAGACTTTAAGAGAGAATTCTTAAAAATTGTTTTTGTTGTATTTGGAGTTTTGTTGATTTGTTTTTCAATATTTTTCGTAAATCATCATGAAAATAACAAATATATCCTTGAAACCCTTGAGCTTAATGGCTCTGCTGAGGAAGGAGATGCTCTTTTTAAAATAAATTGTGTTGGATGTCATGGAATTACAGCAAGAGGATTAGTGGGCCCAGACTTACACTCAATTACTCAACGTTTGAATGATAAAGAGATAATAAAACAAGTTACTGGAGGCCTGACTCCTCCTATGCCAAGTTTTGAAATTGATCCTGTAAATATGTCCAATTTATTAAAATATCTTCATAGCCTCGAATGATTTTGGGAGAAAATTTTTCTAATTTAAAGGTAATTTTAGTTGAACCAAGTGGCCCTTTAAATGTAGGCAGTGTTGCTAGATTATGCAGTAATTTTGAAGTTGATGAATTAAGAATTGTTTCTCCTAAATGCGACATATTTTCTTTAGAAGCAAAAAAAATGGCCCTTAAAGGTCAAAAATTTCTCAAAGATTGTAATGTTTTTGATGATCTTCAAAAAGCAATTTTTGATTGTGATTTGGTTTTAGCATCTTGTGGAAGGATTGATGTAAATAAAGATTCATTTTTTGTATCTTCTGAAGATATATTTGATTGGACTTTAACCTTTAAGAAGATAAATAATTTAGCAATTATATTTGGTAGAGAAGATAGAGGTTTAACTAACAGTGAATTGCTTCTAGCAAATAAAACCTTTAGTATTCCTACTTCTCAGAAAAATCCTTCATTAAATCTTTCTCACGCTGTTTCAATAGTTTTGTATGAATTAAATAAGTCTTCTAAAAAGAATTTGAATAATGAATTAAAAGTTTTTAACTTGGCATCATCGAAAGAAGTACATGATACATTTCTGGAAATAGAGGAAATGCTTTTGCGAGTTGGATATCTCTTAAAACATACCTCCAAGGCAAAAATCAGTAAATTTAAGAATTTTATCTTAAGAGCAAATACATCAATGCACGAAATAAATGTTTTAAGAGGAATTGTCCATCAAATAAACTGGTTTTTGAACAATTCAAAAAGAAACTAGTTACATAAATATTTACGTTAGATTTTATTTCTTTGTAGTTTTAATTTGAAAGGGATATTTACTAAAAACATTTTCTGAAGTAGCATCTATTGATTATTTTAATATTTAAGAAAACTAAAACTGTGCCTACAACAAAGAAAAGAAGAGTTTTCCCCTTTACCGCTGTAATTGGCCAAGAAGAAATGAAATTGGCTCTCTTGTTAAATGTTATTGATCCAAGAATTGGAGGCGTGATGATAATGGGTGATAGAGGGACTGGAAAGTCTACTACAATCAGAGCCTTAGCTGATTTGTTGCCAGCAATCGATGTTGTTAAAGACGATCCATATAATAGTTCTCTAGTCGATCCTGATTTACAAAGTAAAGAAGTTTTGGAAAAAATTACTCAAGGAGAAAATCTAGAGAGTATTCAAAAACAAGTGCCAATGGTTGACTTGCCTTTAGGGGCTACTGAAGACAGACTTTGTGGAACCATTGATATAGAGAAGGCTTTGAGTGAAGGTGTTAAGGCATTTGAACCAGGGTTATTAGCAAAAGCAAATAGGGGGTTGTTATATGTTGATGAAGTAAATTTACTTGATGATCATTTAGTCGATGTACTTTTAGATTCGGCTGCTTCAGGATGGAATACAGTTGAAAGGGAGGGAGTGTCAGTTCGACACCCTGCTAGATTTGTCCTTATTGGTTCGGGGAATCCGGAAGAAGGTGAATTGAGACCTCAACTATTAGATAGGTTTGGAATGAGTGTTGAGGTTAAAACGGTTAGAGATGCTGAATTAAGAGTTCAGGTTGTAGATCAAAGAACTTCTTTTGACGATAATCCTGATGAGTTTTCATTGAGCGTTGAGAAACAACAGGATGAACTTCAGCAAAAGGTTATTAAAGCACAAGAAATATTAAATTCTGTTCAAATGGACGATGACCTAAGATTGAATATTTCTGCAATCTGCGGAGAACTAGATGTTGATGGTTTACGTGGAGATATTGTTACAAATAGATCGGCAAGAGCAATTGCAGCCTTTGAGGGCAGAACTGAAGTACAAGAAGATGACATAGCAAGGGTTATTTCTTGCTCTTTGCGACACAGACTAAGAAAAGATCCCTTAGAACAAGTCGATTCAGGTGAAAGAGTTATTCAAGCTTTTTGTAAAGTATTTGATTTAGATGAAAAAGAAAATCTTTCAAAATTTCAATTGTCTGCAGAAGCTTAATTACAGTGAGAATAATTGGGATTGACCCTGGATTAGCTAGAGTTGGTTATGGAATTATTGAAATAGAAAATGAAAAAAAGATATTATTAGATTGTGGCGTCATTGAGACAGGTAAAGATAAAAAAGAAGAAGATAGACTTTATGAGATATTTAAAGATCTTAATGAATTAATAAATCATTGGAATCCAACATCAGCGGCTGTAGAAAAATTTTTCTTTTACAGATCAAGCACTACCATTAGTGTGGTGCAGGCTAGAGGGGTAATTATGATGGTATTGGCCTCAAAAAAAATTCATGTTAGTGAATATTCTCCTGCTCAGATAAAATTAACCATTGCTGGGTCTGGAAAAGCATCTAAGAAAGAAGTTCTTGATGCTGTTATGTATAGTTTAGAACTACAAAAACCTCCAAAACCTGATGATTCAGCAGATGCCTTGGCCATAGCTCTCACAAAACTAAATGAAGATGGCATCAACTGAAGTTTTAATATGACTATTTCTGAAAAAAAGAAATTGGAGAGGCATACCTTTAGAAAACTAAGAGATGAGATTTCTCCAAATCAAAGAGAAAATGTAGAAAAGAATGTAAAATTATTTATTGATTCATTTATTAATGAATATAAAAATATTGGTTACATAGCAATATATTGGCCTCTAAGAAATGAAGTAGATATTAGAAGTCTTAAGGAAAAATTTTCTTTAGCTTTGCCTAGATGTAAAGATAAAAATCAATTATTATTTTATCCATGGGATGAAGAACCTCTCACAAAAGATTCTGAGGGGATATTAAGTACAAATAATTCTATTTCATTAAGTTATAACCAGATAAGTATGATTTTTGTTCCATGTCTTTCTGTAGATAAAAATTTAACAAGATTAGGTTATGGGGGAGGTTATTTTGATAAACTAAGGACAGATATTAATTGGAGAAATGTTCCATGCATTGGAGTATTAACTTCCAATTGTGTAAGTACGATTCCATTAACTAGAGCTGATTGGGATATCCCTTTATCAGGGTTTATCACAGAAAAAGAAATATTTGTATAATAAGTAACTTATAAAGTGATTAATTTATAGTTTTAAAAATGGAAAATCAGGGAAAATACAATAATTTATCAAGATTAGTAGATAAGTTGAAGAAATCAGAAGATCCAAAAAGAAAATATGAATACATTTTGTGGTTAGGGAAAAAATTGAAAGAACCAGATAATGAAATCCTTGTTGAAGAAAATAAAGTTAAGGGATGCGTTTCAGAAGTTTTTGTTAAGGCAAATATTAAAGGCGGTAAATTATTTTGGGAAGGATATTCTGATGCCCTAATAACCAAAGGTTTATTAGCATTTTTAATTACTGGATTAAATGAATTAACACCAAATGAGGTCGTTAAAATAGATAAGAAATTTATTGAAGATACTGGTTTGAGATCAAGCCTAACTCCTTCTCGGTCAAATGGTTTTTTAAACATATTGTTGAAAATGCAGTCTCAAGCAAATGAATTTTTGTAGGCCTAATAATATAAAATTAAACTCAAAGTTAAAAGAAATAAAAAATGAGAAAATGCAAAATTGGGATTGTAGGTTTTGGGACTGTAGGTTCAGGGATTTATAAAATATTAAGTTCTGAAGTTGATTCGCATCCAATTCTAAAAGAAATAGAAGTTGCAAAAATAGCAGTTAAAGATCTTAATAAAAAAAGGGATATTGAGCTGGATAATAATTTATTAACTGATGACCCATTTAAATTAATTAATGATCCCTCTATAGATGTAATTGTTGAAGTAATGGGTGGGGTTGATCTGGCGAAAGATATTATTCTGCAATCATTAAAATTAGGTAAATCTGTTGTTACAGCAAATAAAGCAGTCATTGCAAGATATGGAGAAGAAATATATAAAACTGCATCTAAAGAAGCAGTTTATATATTATCAGAGGCGGCAGTTTGCGGGGGGATTCCTATAATTGAACCCTTAAAAAGATCATTAAAAAGTAACAATATAAAAAAAATGGTTGGGATAATAAATGGCACAACAAATTTTATTCTTTCAAAGATGACAAATGAAAAAGCTGATTACAAGGAGACCTTAAAATTGGCACAAAGACTTGGGTATGCAGAATTTGATCCAACTGCAGATGTTGAAGGCCATGATGCTGCTGATAAGATTTCAATTCTTAGTGAACTTGCATTTGGAGGGAAAATTAAAAGAGAGGAGATCCATTCTGAGGGAATTAGTAAAATTAATCTTAAGGATATCGAATATGCCAATAAATTAGGGTTTGAAATAAAACTTTTAGCGCTCTCCGAAAGGGGACAAATTAATAGTAATGATTCACTCGCTTTGAATATTTGGGTAGGACCTTCTTTGATTCCAAAATCTCATCCATTGGCAACAGTTAAGGGAGTTAATAATGCCTTATTGATAGAGGCTGATCCTCTTGGAGAGATAATGTTATATGGTCCAGGTGCAGGGAGTGGCCCAACTGCTGCATCAGTAGTATCAGATATATTAAATCTGCATGCCGCCTCAGTAAAAAATAATAATTCAATCGATCCACTTTTATCTTTTGATTTCTGGAGAAACTGCCATATAATAAGTTCTTCACAAATAAATAAAAAAAATTACCTTAGAATTATTTGCCTTGATAGTCCAGGTGTCATAGGAAAGATTGGAGATATTTTTGGAAAGAATAATGTATCAATCGAATCAATTGTTCAACTTGATGCGAGTGAGGACAAAGCTGAAATTGTCGTTATTACTCATGAGGTGAATAATGGAGATTTTGAGAGATCGAAAGATGAAATAAATTCGCTAAATGAAGTCAAAATTATTGCAAGTCAATTAAGTTGTATTTAAAAAAATAGTTTGCAAATTTCTTTATAGCTTGGTAAACCGAAGAAAGTAAGTGTTTGGTTTTAGCAACTTAATGATTCATTCAAAACTATTAGATAATAATAAAAATAATAATTTAATTTTTTCTGAAAACCTTTATAAAGGTGCTTGTGTAAAAATTAAAAATAGCAATAAGACTTTTCAAGTAATTGGTTTAAATAGAGGTAAAGAAATATGTTGGGTGAGAGAATGGCCTTTTGCTTATAATTCTAAAAAAACATTTGCTTTAGAAATTAGTCAAATAACCTTACAAATTTTCTGCTCAAATAATTCTTCAGAATAATTAAGAACTAAGGAAATATGAAAAAAAAAATTGTTTTATCAATATTTATAATTTTAATTTCTTTTTTACAGAATTCTTGCGGCTCAAAAAGAATATCTAAAAAAATCATAGTAGCAAGTTCTGGAAAAATTGAATCTTTAGATCCAGCTAGAGCAAGTACTCTTAAAGCAATTCAATTAATCAGTTCTCTTGGAGACACATTATATGAATTAAATTCTAACGGAGAATTAATACCTGAATTGGCCTCTGGGATGCCAGTTATTTCAAAGGATAGACTTCAAATAACTATCAATTTAAGAAAGAATGTTTTCTTTCACGATGGAACTGCATTTAACTCAAATGCTATGAAGTTTACTTTTGATAGATTCAAAAGAATTGGAACAATGAACTATATTTTAGGAAATAAGATTAAATCAATAGAAACGCCAAGTGAATATTCAGTCATAATAAATTTGAATAAACCATCAAGTTCTTTAAATGGTTTACTCACATCAGTAAATTTAACTCCAATATCTCCTACATTTTACAAACAATATTCTGATAAGTTTCTAAATGAAAAATTTGTTGGTACTGGCAAGTATGTGCTGACCAGTTTTTCTAATGAAGTTCAATCAATTGATCCATATTTGAATTATTGGGGTAAAAAGCCCTTAAATAACGGCGTTAATTTTGTGGGCTATTCAAATTCATCCTCTCTTTTTGGGGCTTTAAAAAGTAAACAGATTGACGTGCTTTTATCAAATTCAATTGATGATAGTCAGAGAAAAAGTTTAAATGATTTAAGCCAAAATAAACAGTTTAATGAAGGTAATAGCCCTTTCACTGAATTAAGTTTTATAAGCCTCAAAACTAGTTCTTATCCCTTAAGTAATTTTAATTTAAGATTGGCTTTGGCAAAAAGTCTTAATAGAAAATTGATTAGTGAGAAAGTAAGTTATGGATTAAGGAAGCCATCTAGATCAATTATTCCTCCGATATTAAAAAAAGATAATCAAGAACTGTGGCCTAAATATGATTATTTAGAAGCAAGAAGGTTATTGCAAAAAGAAAATTATTGCAATGGAAATATTCTAAAAATACCCCTTACTTATAGATCGAATGTACCAGCTGACAAGCTTATTGCTCTGACATGGCAAGAAGAAATTAAAAATTCTTTGAAAGATTGTATTGATATTGAACTCAATGGGGTTGAATCAACAACAGTTTATAAGAATCTAAGTTTAGGAATTTATACGGCAGTTCTTCTCGATTGGACTGGGGCTTATTCAGATCCAGAGGCTTATCTTACCCCTCTTTTAAGTTGTAATGAAATAGTTGAAGGCATATGTAAAAAAGGAGAATCAGTTTACAGCGGTAGTTTTTGGGGATCTAATAAAGTGGAAAGTTTATTTCTTGAGAGTGAAAAAATAAGTGGAATTAAAAGATTAGAAAAACTTGTTGAAATTGAAAAATTAGCAGCAAGTTCAATACCTTATATTCCTATTTGGATCTCCTCTCAAAAAGCATGGTCACAAAATAAAATATCAAAACCTATTTTTAATGGCGCAGGAATAATTTCATTGAGTGATCTTGAGTTAATTAATGAGTAGAAATTTAAATAAACTACTAAATTATTCCTTATTAAAAATTTCATTAATACCGATAATGTTATGGATAATTTCTTCATTAGTTTTTATTTTATTAAGAGTTGCTCCCGGCGATCCTGTCGATGCCATACTTGGATCTGGTGCAGATGAGGTTTCTAGGGAATTTCTAAGAAATAAATTGGGACTAAATGAACCTTTAATAAATCAATATTTTTCATATATTAAAAATATATTGCACTTAGATTTTGGCCAATCTCTTAGTACCCAAGAGCCAGTCCTTAATATTATTATAAAGTCATTGCCTGCAAGTCTTGAGCTTGGATTCTTCTCAATATTAAGTGCCATACTAATAGGATTTCCATTGGGATTAATAGGCTTAGGAAATAGAGGGAAAAAGACTGATTATATTGCGAGAATATTAGGAATTGCTTCATATGCGATCCCTCCTTTTTGGGGCGCAATGATAGCTCAATTATTATTTTCTGTATTTTTTAATATTTCCCCAATTGGAGGGAGATTTCCTATATTTCAGCAACAACCCCAAATTACAGGTTTTCTAGTTTTAGATAGTATTCTTTCAAATAATATTATTGCATTGAAAGATAGTCTTTATCATCTCGCACTTCCTTCGATTACCCTTGGTTTTTTATTAAGTGGTATATTCAGCCGCTCATTAAGAGTAAATTTGGATAAGACATTAAAAAGTGATTATGTAAATGCTGCTATATGTAGAGGAATATCGAGGAAAAAAATATTTTTAAACCATGCATTGCCTAATGCTCTATTGCCAATTGTCACTATTTCTGGCTTGACTATGGCCTCTTTAGCAGGAGGTGCTCTTTTGTTCGAGGTGACTTTCTCATGGCCAGGTATAGCTTTAAGATTACATGAAGCTATTTCTCAAAGAGACTATACCTTGGTTCAAGGAATTGTAATTTTTACCTCTATGCTTATAGTCTCTCTAAATCTCTTCGTGGATATTTTAATCGCATATTTAGACCCACGAATAGAGTACTAATTTTCGGAAATTTCTTTTATCGTTTCAAGATCTAAAAGATGGAAGTCAAGTCCCAAATCTCTTTGGTTTTTAACTACATTAGGGATCTTTTGGTCTTTAATATTTTTTAAAAATTTAACTATAAATTTAGTAGATAAATCTTGTACTAATATTGGCGCTGAACCAATAAAAGATTCACTTATTTTGAAGAGGTCATTATTTTCTTCATAGCTTTTATTAATTCTTATTGGAGAGAAATGACTTGCTCCTTCAATAATTAGAAATCTATTTGATGGATTATCTAAAGCATAAAAAACTCTAAATTGTTCATTCATTAACGGCGTAATAAGGTCATAAGTACCACCTATTAGAAGAGTTGGTGCTTTAATGCCTGTACTATTTTCTTTTGGCCATACTAGACTTCCAAATGAATTAAAACCTACTATGGCACTTGCCTTATTAGTGTTATTTTTCTTAGGGAATGGTATTTCACTCAACTGGCATTGAAGTAATTTTGATAAATTTGTTACCGCAAAGTCTTTTAATGCCGAATCACATTTTTCCTCTAGTTGATCAGTAGGTCTCTTGCCTTCATATAAAAGTGCTATTAAAGCACCAAGTGAATGCCCCATTAAAATATAAGAATTATTAGGTAAACCAAATTCTCCATTCTCATGAGCTTTCAATACAGCATCTAAATCTTTAATTCTATATAAGTAAAAGTCTGCACTTCCTGGTATTGTTCCCTTACCATCAAGTACTTCTATGAATGACTCTAAATTACTCCCTCTATGATCTATGAATAATATTGGCCAGCCTCTTCTAGCCAATTCGTTACCTATCCATTTGAAATTATTAATTTCGCCTCCAAGTCCTGGCATAAATATTATCAATTCTTTATCAAAATTTATTTTATTGCTTTTCCATATTTCAATTTCAAAAGGTTTTACTCGGTGAGGAGCATAAATTTTTTTTTCAATTTTTATTAGATGTTTAGTTGATTTTTTTTCAGTATTTTTAAAGGCATTTTGTTTAGTTCTTTCAAGTTGATTTAATTTGGACAACAGTTCTTGTTGCATTGATAATTCATTTTTCCAAGATGAAATTATTAAAATTAGATTATCAATATCTAGTGAAATTTCTTCTGATGGTAATGCCTTTATGATGTCTAAAGTTGAAACTTCTTTTTTTTGATCTAATAAATTTTCAATAGTGTTATATATTTCTGTTCCATTATTGTCATTTGGAACTTTAATGCTTTTGCTTAATTCTGTAAGAATTTTACGCCCTATCCAACTTCTTAATATTTCTCTATTTAATCCCTCTTCTTTGAAAACTGGAAATTCTAAAAATTTTGATAATTCAAAAATTCTTATAAATCCATTTTTTTTTAACCAATCTATTAATTCTGTTGAATCATCTTTGTATTTTTCTAATTTTGATAATTGTTCTATAGTAAGAGGGATTTCCATCTCTTCAAACTTAATATTTATCTTTTCAGCAGCCTCTAAACCATTATTAAAAAATAAACCACAAAAACTAAAAAAAATTATAAAAATGTATTTCACTAGTGATTAGTCCAAATAGTTTACAAATTAGCAAAAATTGGTGGATTCAATTTCCTTATCATTTGAGGTTAATAACCAAGATAAGATTTTTCGCTGCATTTGGAGCAGGAGGTGTTATTTATTTAACATCACTTATTTTTAATAACCTAGGATTATCGGCGACAGATATTGGCCTGGGATTTACCATTTCAGCCATAATTGGAACCGTAACAAGACTCTTTACAGGTAATTATCTTAATAAAAAGGGGGAAATACAATTTCCGATAATTACTTCTTCAATACTAAGTATTGCCGCTAGCTTATGCCTCATTTTTTCAAGAGATACTTTTTTGTATATAATTGGACAATCACTTGTTGGGGCTGCTGCAGGAATATATTGGCCTGCTGCCGAGTTTGGGGTGCCCTATTTTTGTCATCCTATCGAAACACGTAAAGCTTATGCCCTTGTTAGAAGTTCGGAAGCTTTAGGAATATTTCTAGGGGTATTCTTAGGGGGGTATATGACGAATTTTTTGTATTCTAAATCAATATTTATAAATGATATATTTTGCATGTTATTTATCACTTATTTAATATCTAGAAATAGTTCTTCTATAAAAAGAAACTTAGAAAATTTTCAAAAAAAATTAGTAGATCCAATTAATCAGGGACAATTGAAATGGAATAAAAATTCAACAATAATAATTTTATCTATTTTATTGATAACTACCTCTTTAGCCTTGATACAAGTAACTTTGCCTCTGGATCTTGTTAAAGGTGGAGTATATCGTAATGCATTAAGCAAAGAAATTATTAGTCTTATAATTTCTATTCAGTTAATTTTATTATTGTTTTTACAATGGCCTGTCGGTTCTTGGATATCTAAGAAAGAAAGATTATTTGGCTTGAAATTTAGTTTAATAAATTTCACTTTCGCTTCATTTTTATTATTTATTTCTAGTTATTTAAATATCCCAGCGTTTTATTTAATTTCTTTGGCATTGATTTTAGTAAGTTTAGGGACTGCTTCATTTCTTCCAACATCAACAGATGTCGTTTTCAGAATAGCTCCTTCAAATAAAAAAGGTTTTGCACTTGCTTTATTATCACAATGTTTCGCTATGGGTTATTTTTTTGGACCATTTATTTCAGGACGCATATTAGATCTATTTGGTTATGCTTCAATAATCTGGCTTTCAATTTCTTGTTGTTGCTTTATTGCCTTTACAATTCTATTTAAGAGATTATTTTAATTAATCTTTTCCAATTCAATAATTCTTCTCTCTCTTAGAAATAAGAAAAAAGGTGCAGAGAATGCGAAGGCTATAAGAAAAGTTCCAATGTATACAACCCACATATTCTTCATGTTTAGTTTTTTTGATTCATTTACTATCCATATAAAAATAGCGCTTGCACCTACTAATAAGTCTCTAGAAATTGACTGAGCTGCAGGGTTTGCATTCGCTAAAGAAATGAAGTTATTTATATCAAAGCTGTTTCCATATTCCTTAGCAAATTCGAAATTTGCCAACATTGGCAGAACAGCTCCCAAAATTGATAGAAAAAGGTAAAGAAAAGATAGTATTTGTTTATTATCTTTTAAAATGTTAAATGAATTCACTTGTAAAAAATATTTCTTTCAATAATAGTATTTAAAAGCTTATGGTTGTTGAAAAGAATAATAAAGTTGAAGACTATAAATTTAAAAAAGGAAATTTAAATTTTGCCGTTGTTGGTCATGTTGAGTGGATAAATTTTTTAAAGGTTGATCAATTACCAAAACCCGGAGTTATTTCTCATTCTGACAAGTCCCTTGAGTATCCAGCTGGTGGTGGATCTATTATTGCGAAAATACTTTCTGATTTGACTTTAAACCAAATTCATTTTTTTACGTCATTAGGTAATGATGATTATGGAGATAAGTGTTTCAAGATTCTCTCAAATATGGGAATTAAGTTGCATGTAGCTTGGCGTGATAAACCAACTAGAAGAGGATTTAGTTTGATTGACTCGCAAGGTGAAAGAGCAATAACAGTTATTGGAGAAAGGTTAGCTCCAACTCATAAAGACAATTTAGAATGGAACATTTTAAAAAAAATGGACGGAATTTTTATTACTGCATCTGATTCAGAGATTTTTAAAATGGCTAGATCAGCTTCAATACTGTGTACAACACCAAGGGTAGGATTAAATATAATTAATAATTCAAATGTTCATTTAGATGGATTAATAGGAAGTAATCTTGATCCCGGAGAAGTTTTTTCTTTTTCTGAATTATCGTTAAAACCAAAATATACTGTTAAAACCGAGGGAGAGAAGGGAGGTATAATTTTCCCAGGAGGAAGATATAAGGCTCTTAAAAACAAAAAATTAAAGGTTGATTCGTATGGATGTGGTGATTCTTTTGCTGCGGGTATTCTTTATGGAATGGCATCTAAATGGGATATAGATAAAAGTTTAAATCTTGCTAAAGTAATGGGAAGAGACGCTAGTGAATTTTTCGGACCATATGCAAATAATGATGAAAAATAATTGAATTAACACTTTCATGAGCAATCTAGATAATAAAAATAAAAATATTCTTGTAGAAAACATTATTGTTTTCTTTTTATTTACAGTTTTTTTTGGTTTTTAAATCTTTGAAAACTTTATCTAGAATTTTTACTTATGGAATCTTAAGAAAAGAAATATTAACTACTAAAAGTAACTTAGGCGTAGATATTAAAATAAAAATTAAATAGTTAATGAATATATTTTTATTTTTTCTAATTTTAGGAGTTATTTTTTTTGTCTACAAAAAAATTAAATATAAAAAACCAAAGAATTTAAAATTAAACAAATTTAAAAATAAACTTCAAAGCACGCAAACAAATATTGAAAGAATTTTTTTAAGAGAGGAAGAAAAAACCTTTTCAAACCCTAATATAGATATCTATATTGGGAGTTATGATAACGAAGAAAATATTAATAGGAAATCTAATATTCACAGAGCAAGACTTTCAAAATTTAAGAAATCCAAATTAAATGGTGAAATGATATTTCAAGATGATGAACAAAGGATTTATAAATTTAATAATGGTAAGAAAGTTTATTTATAAAAAGTTTACTTATAGTTTTTGTTCTAACTACACTCAAGACTTTCTCTGGTTGAAACGCCTGTTGTTGGATTGATACCATCAGCAATTTCACAAAGATTTCTTTGATCTTCGCTGTCAAGAATAGCGTAAGAAAAATCTGCTCCTTCTATTTGAGCTCCTGCAAAACTGCTACCTGATGCGATCATATTTATTAAAACGGCATTTCTAAGATCTGTTTTTTGGAAATTAACTCGATCAGAAAGAGTATCGGTCAGGTCGATTCCATTTAAATTAGATCCTTTTAAATCTGATAGGGTTAAGGTTGTCCCATGTAAATCAACGTCACTAAAATCTGCATCTCTTGCCACTGCTCCAGCTATAGATGACAAATGAAGATCCTCTCCATGGAAATCAAATCCTGTAATATTAGATCTTACATAACTTGGAACTTCATCTCCCTCGCCCTTAACAGCTACATTTGCCCCAGCAAAAACTGGAGAGGATAAAACTAAGAGAGAAAAAGTTATGCATAAAAGATATTTTATAAATCTGAAAAATTTCATACTAGAGAATTCGAATATTATTATTTTATAACAATTAGATAATTTTTTAAATCGATGAATAAATTTAGAATCCTCTTTTAAGATTATTTAACACTATAAATTTTAAATCTAGGCTCTAAATTAGTTATACAATCTAGAAGTTTTTTATTATCTTTGCTATTGGTAACTTTGAATTCAGATTCTACTGTACCGCCTTTATCTCTAATGGCTTGATTTAAAACTATGGAACCGTTTTCGTCAGATACCGATCTATGAAAAGTTCCTCTAGGTATCCTTAAAATATAACCGCAAGATTCTAATCTTACTTTATAAAAAGGATAATCCCAACCAAAATTTACAAGAAAAAATGTTCTACCCCCAGAAATAGCTAATAGATTATCTTCTTGATTGTGATGTATGTAAAATTGCCAATTATTAAAATCTTCATCATTTGGAGGACTAACTGCAGGACCACTGTGAATAACTAGATCTCTATAATTTGATTCATTAACACTAATATCAAAAAATCTTACATCTTTTGTATCGCGAAATTTTTCATAACTTATCAATTCAAACATTTTTGATTTATTTGATTTGATAACTGGAATTTCTAAGCTTGAGTTCAATTTTCTTTAAAGATTAAACAAATGAAAACAGATATATTCATCTAAGAACGTATCAATTAACACTAAAAAAGAAACATATTATTATTTATATTTTTCGTCATTTAAAAGATTAAAATTTTAGTCTTTATTTAATCTCAAGAGGTTTAATTTCCCAGGATAAAGTATTTTCTAGATTATTTTTTCCTATAAAGTTTCCTGTGATTACAGAGGTTAAATTAGATTTTGAAGATGATACCAATGTTAAATATCTATCATCTATTAATCCTTTCCCGCTTGGATCAAAACCTCTCCAACCAGCACCTGGAATATATAATTCAGCCCAAGCGTGCAAATCCAACTCAGAGGGTAACGGATCTTCAAAATGATAACCACTTACAAACCTACTTGGGATACCTATAGACCTGCAAGCTTCAACCATCAGCATTGCTAAATCTCTGCATGAACCTATACGTTCTCTAAGTGTTCTGCTAGCCGGCCATGCTGGACCTGTATGTCTTTTGGTATATTTAACCCGATCTTGAATAATCTCTATTAACTGGTAGGTAAATGATAATGCGTTATTAATGCTTCCTGCTAAGGCTTCTTGGGCAAGTTCTACAGCAGAGGGGTCGTGTTGTCCATTAGGCATCCATCCCTCTAATGCTCCCTGCAAATCTCTGTTAATAATACTTCTACAAAAAGGTAATGTTAAATCTCTATTTTTAACTCCATCAATAATGTTTGGATGTTTAATAGTTTCAACTTCACTGATTGATTCAATAATTAAATTATCTGTTAATCCATTGAATCTGATTCTATTAATCTCTTCTCCGCTGGCAGCAAGTAATGGATAAATAATTTCTGGTTCTGGGGTTATTTTTAATTCAAAATTCTTTAGCTTTTGGAATCCATTTGACCTTGGCTTTATACATAATCTATGCTCGCCTAATTGAACAGGGTCTTCGTATTTATATTCAAGTTTGTGAATGTATTTAATTCTCATTAATAAACTTATTAATTAATAAAATATTTTTCTTGAATGAGATCATTTAATTTATTTAAATCCATTTGCAATGAATCGATTGCCTCATGTAAACCATCATTGATTATATCTTCAATTCTGATATAACTCCACTTTGCTTTAAGCAAACCTCTCATGCATTCTAGTTCTGAAGGATTTTCAGTACTTGGAGAGGTATCTATTGTTTTAAGAGTATTGCTTATCCCATCAAGACAGTATCTTACTGATCTAGGGAAAATTGGATCAAGTAAAAGAAATCTCGCAACTGAATTAGGCTTTATAGAATTTTGCACTGCTTTCCTAAACATTTGATAAGCTCCAGCTGAACGTAAAAGTGCAATCCATTGCAGCTCATCAAGAACTCCTCCAAGTTCATCTAAGCTGGGTAGGAGTAAATAATATTTAACATCTAAAATTCTTGATGTTTTGTCAGCTCTTTCGATTAATCTACCAAGAATGCTGAATCTCCAGGCAAGATCTTTGCTTAGAGTCGCATCTGTAATTCCATAAAAAAGCTGACATTCCCTCCTTATTTCACTTAATTGTTCTTGTCTTGGTTTATTCCATATTGCCTCTCCTTCTTGCATATTCCAATATAAAATATTAATCTGTTCCCACATTTCTGTGGTCATAACATCTCTGATTTGTCTTGCATTTTCTCTTGCCATTTGAATGCAAGAAATTATGCTATTTGGATTTAAACGATCTCTTATTAAAAAATTAATAACGTCATCAGGTTTTTTCTCTGGGAATCTTTTATCAAAAGATTCTCTGTCACTAGAAGCGTCAATTAACGGTAACCAGGGTTCTGCACTTCCTGGCGGACAATCTAATGACATTGCTTCGCTTACTTCCACGAAACGAGATATGTTTTCAGCACGTTCTAAATAACGATTGATCCAATAAAGAGATTCTGCTACACGACTTAAAAGCATATTATTTACCTACAACCCATGTATCTTTGCATCCTCCACCTTGAGAAGAATTAACGACTAATGATCCTTTTTTTAATGCTACTCTCGTTAGCCCGCCTGGGCTAACCCATGAATCTTTTCCTCTTAAGATATATGGTCTTAAATCAACATGACATGGATATAGTTCTCCATCACATAACGATGGCACAGTAGATAATTCTAATGTTGGTTGTGCTATGAAATTTCTAGGATTATTTTTAATTTTATTAGCAAATTCTTCTATCTCACTCGTTGTTGAGTGAGGGCCAATTAACATTCCATAACCCCCAGCTTCTGCGACAGATTTAACAACAAGTTTTGATAAATTTTCTAGAACATATTCACGATCCTTTTGATAATGACAAATATACGTTTCTACATTCTTAATAATAATATCTTCATCAAGATAATATTTAATCATTTTGGGAACAAAAGAATAAATCATTTTGTCATCTGCAATTCCAGTACCAGGTGCATTTGCTAAAGCAACATGACCTGCCTTAAAAACATCAAGTAATCCGCTAACACCAAGGCAGGAATCTTTTCTGAAATTAAGAGGATCTAAGAAATCATCATCAATTCGCCTGTAAATGACATCTACTCTTTTTAATCCAGAGGTAGTTTTTAAATATACATAATCATCATTACAAACTAAGTCATGACCTTGAACTAGTTGGATGCCCATTTCTTGCGCTAGATAACTATGTTCAAAATAAGCACTATTAAAAATTCCTGGAGTTAGTAGAACTATCTTGGGAGTGTCAGTCCAAACAGCAAGTTCTTGAAGAGTTTTTAAAAGATATGATGGATATTCATCAATTGGTTTTACTATTCTTCCTGAGAAAAGATTAGGAAAAATATTTTTCATAACTAATCTATTTTCTAAAAAATAAGCAACCCCAGAAGGGCACCTTAAATTATCTTCTAAAACGTGCCAATCTCCTTTTCTATCCCTTATTAAATCAAGTCCTGAAATTTGACACCATTTATTTAGTGGAGGTTTGAAACCTATCATCTGAGGTCTCCAACCTTCTGAACTCTCTATTAATTCTCTCGGAATTATTCCATCATTTATTATTTTTTGAGAATTATAAATATCATCTAGGAATAAATCTATTGCCTCAAGCCTTTGTTTTAGGCCTTTTTCTAACGTTACCCAATCATCTTTACTAATTATTCTGGGAAGTGGATCAAAAGGTAATATTCTCTCAGTACCTTTTAAACCAGTATCGTTTAATCTAAAAGTTGCACCATGTCTTAGTAATAATTTTTTTGCGGCAGAGTGATTCCTGTTTAATTCTTCAAGTCCCATATTATCTAAAGATGAAAGAAGTGGAATCAATATTTCTCTAGCAGAGTTAACATTGTCCTTAAAGTATTCATCAAAACTATTTTTAGGCTGATAACTTGAAAACATATATTTCATCGTTTAGTAACTTTTACTTTAGCTTTATATCTTTATTCGTAGTTATGACTACCAAAAATAATATCTCTTGACTAGATCTATATCATTATTTTGATCATTGAAGTATATTTCTTAAAAATCTAAAAAGCATGAGTTCTAGTAATTGGCAATTTGTTTTTTTTAGATATTTCGCAAGCTTTCTTTTTATCCTCTCTCATAGTTTGTTGGTTCTCGATCATCTACCAGTAGGGGCGGCACTTCACGGACTTGGGGAGGTTTTTATTGCGCCCTGGGCTTTTAGGGAAAGAGCATGGGATCTTGTTGTTATTGCAGTTTTATTTTTCTTCTTCGATATCTGGGGACTTATAAACACTCCTTGGAATTAACTGATATTATTTATTTACTAATTCTGGGGAAAATCATAATAAAAAATGAATTCTTATTTTAATCAAATTTATAAAATAATTTTTCTTTTATTACTTACGAATAGTTCCAGTTTATATGCACATAATTTATTTAATGGTGGTTGCAAAGAACATTGTGGTCATAAAGTTAAAGTAATAAGTAATAAAAACAAATTAAAAAATATTGATGATCAAATAAATATTGAAAGTAAAAATTCTTGTTTAAATGTATCACTTTGTAGAGGTTGACCTCTTGAGATTTTTTTATTGTTTTATGAAGTTTGTTCTTTGATAATTATCATTAAATTACCATTTGCTTGATAATTTTTATTAGGAGGATTTATTTGATTTTTAATTAAAAAAATAAAAGTATAAATCAACGGTAGAAGTAATGATGAAGCAGCAACTAAAGCGATTATCTGGTTTAACCTAATATATGGTTTTTTTACGAGATCCTCTCCGCATAATCCACAAATCAAATTACCTTTTAAGGATTGTTTTTGAAATTGATATTTAGGATTGCAATATGGGCAATAATATCGAACCATTTTTAAATTTTATTGTTTTAATCATTATCTATAAAACTAGAAGAAAGTCATCTTATTAAAAAAAGAGGGCTAATTTAAGCCCTCTTTTATCTCTTACTTATTTTTCTTACTGAAGTTATTAACGCACCTAAATCATGGATCCTTGTTGCTAACTTCTTTTAAGCTAATGCTCACCAAAATTAACTAATTGTCTTTAACTGGGGCAAAAACTCTAGAATTAAGCTTGTTTCTTAAAGGGCACCTAAACGATGCAGAAGAAGGAAGCTTAGACATTAATAAAAAATAATTGGAGCAGTTAATTAAATTAGTTCGGTTTATTCCGAAATTTCAGGCAGGCTATCGATCATTTTGAAAGACCTCCTAGAACTCAACAATATAAAATTAGGAAAATATTTCTCTAAAGACAATCCGTTTTTATACGCATTGCTTTTTAATTAAAAATGTCCGAGAGTAGTAATCAATCGTGCAAATTTTTTTGAGATATTTTTAGTAAGTTTTGCTTATTTCTTTTGATATTTAATTCGACTATCTTAATTTTAAGTAATTGAGGAACTCTTTTATGAAGCAGTCGAAAGAAGTTAGTAAAACTGATAAATCTAATCCTATAGACGAATATTTTCAATGTCTCTCATATTGCGATATTCACCCAAAAGGAATAGATAATGACTGTGAGGTCATTTGTATGGAGAGACATTTAAAAGCTAACTATTGGTAATTATAAATTTCTACTTTTTACTTAAATCCCTTTGAAAAAAGGTTAGTACGAACTTTAAATTTCCATACATTTACAACACCTTTTGCATTAACTGCTGCAAGTGCACAATCATCAGGTCTCCAGGATATTGCCCCTACTAAATCTCCAGCGAATGCAGCCCCAACTGGATCTCCATTACCATCATTCTTTAGGAAACTGGCGACAACAGAACCATCCCTAGATCCTGAGGCTACGAGCATACCTTTGTTTGAAAAGGCTAGGCTTGAAATGGGTTCTGTATGGTGACATAGCTCTCCTGGCATAGTCCCTTCTGGACCATTTCCTATAAAGCTCCAAACTGTAATTCTTTCACTTCCACTAGTTGCTAATAATTTTCCGCTGTCATCAAAAGAAAGATGACTTGGTTTACCAGGGTATCCTGTCATTTCAGCATCCATTCCTGTTGATCTTCTCCAAAAATGAACTGAATTGTCTTGACTCCCACAGGCAACTATATCTCCATCAGGACTTAATTCCATTGATACCAATGATCCTTGCCACTCGAGTTTTTGATTCGTTTTATTATTAACTATGTCAAAGAATGTCACTCTTCCGTAGCAAGCGGTAGCTAGTTCATTTTTATTTGACCATGTTATTGCACTCACAGTGCTTGGGTGGTCTTCTGAGATCCATTTCTCTTCACCAACTTCATTAAAAACATATACCTTTTTTGATGAAGCTATGGCTAGAAATAAACCGTCATTAGACCACCTGAGGTGTTCTACCCAACCCTTACCAAGATCAAGAGTTTTAATTACTTTACCTTCGTGACAATTACAAATTTGAACATTTCCATCCTGACCTGATGTTGCAAAAATTTCACCCTCCGGATGAATTGCCATTGCTAGTAAACCACCAGAGTGTGTATTTTCTTTTTTCCAAATAATTTTTCCAGTATCTCCTTCGAATGCAAAAAGACCTCCTGCCACGTCCCCAACAATAAATTGTTTACCTTTAAGAGCCCAGCCACATGCAATGGCGTAATCGTTAACTTCTGCTGTCCATCCTTCATGGAACATGCCTCTTGGGCTAAATGGTTCTATATCAGGCATTTATCAAAGCCTTCTTGCATCTCTTTCTCATTTAGATTTCTACCGATAAAAACAAGTTGATTTCTACGAGGTTCGTTACCCCATTCTTTGTCAGGTTGTGCAGTAAATAACATGTGTACCCCCTGGAAAACTATTCGCCTTGGGTTGCCTGAGTAACTTATGAAACCTTTAGTTCTGAATATATCCACCCCTTTTTCTGAGAGAAGCCTTCCCATCCAAGTATTTAGTTTTTCTGGGTCAACATCTCCAAAACGCTCTATAGCAATTGAGCCTACTTCATCATCATGTTCATGCTCTGCTTGCCAGAACCTTTCAGTATTAAATGGAATCTCTTTATTTTCGTCACTTTTAATGACTTTCATATTAAATTCTTCAGCAGTGTGCTGTGTAAACAAACCTATTTTTGTTGGCTTTTCTATGTCAAGGATGAAGGATTTATTTCCTTTATCATCCAATTTTAGATTTACATGTTCTCCATATGGGACAGTATTTCCAGGCTCCAAAGTATTAGCATTTTCTGCATAAAGTCTTACGGAGGATTCAGCACCATCTTTAAGTTCTTCCTCACTCTCACCTTGGTTAACGAGAGCTACTAGGGACATTTCTGGATCGGGTCCTTCTTCTAGCATTAATTCATATTTACCTGCATCTAGATCGTAAACACCCGTCCATTCAAAAGGATATTCTGGTTCAAGAAATGTTGGTCTGCGTTTAAGGATCTGATCGAGATCAAATGCACTTAGATTTAAGACTGTTTCAATTGGTACTTTGGCATTCTCGGCTCTAATAATGCGAGTCATTCGATTCATATCTCTCAATCTTGATTCAAGGGTATCTAATGCATCATCAGAGACTAAATCAGTTTTATTAAGGACAAGAACATCTGCAAATGCCACTTGTTCTGAACTTTCGTCACTCCTGCCTAGCTGTTGATCAATATGTGCAGCATCAACTAAAGTCACAATTCCATCAAGAGTAAATTCAGAACTAATCTCTTCATCCATAAAAAAAGTCTGAGCAACTGGGCCTGGATCTGCTAATCCTGTTGTTTCTACTAAAACATAGTCAAACTTATCTCTTCTTTTCATAAGGTTGCCAAGGACTCTTATTAAATCACCGCGAACAG
>QCNA01000010.1 GCA_003213375.1 Prochlorococcus sp. AG-424-A03
TTTTACAAAAATTCCATAATTCAGTAGTAGATTCATGAATAGATTTTTTTAAATTTTTATTATTTTCAATTGCTTCAGAATTATGTTGATCAAAGGAATGTGATGATCTTACCCAGGTTAAATTACCGCATAGCTTTACTGCATGATCAACTCCTTGCTTTACCCCTCCTTTCATAAATTGTACTAGTAGCACTTTCCTGCCAAGAGCAGCATTTCTTAGAGAGTCTCTAATGATAGATGTGTAGCTTCCTCTATATGAAGATTGATAGATTTGAATTTGTCCGTTTTGTGAAAATTTTTCTACGTTAATTTTGTCAGCAGGATTTGTTTTTACAACATCAAGAATACCTTTGGAATAAATATGAGATGAACTAATTACCATTATTTAGATTCTTTCTACATGCAGTATAATTAGAATCTAATGACGCTGCATATAGTGTAATTTTACTTAAAAAAGGTTTAGTCAATTTGAAATTGACTGAAAAAAGCTTGTTGATATTCTGATAAGAATTGAAATTTGTTACTGTTGATACAAGATATTTCGGGGTGGCTCCTTAAATTTTTTAATAGTCGAGATATTTATGATACCTGCTTCACGAGGATTCAACCGCTTTAGTTCGCAACATTCCGGACAAAGTAAAATTAACTCAGTTGGAGAACGTTTTCCAATAAATAGAACTTTAATGGAAGTTATTAAAGGTCTAGATGGTGCAAGTACAGAAATGGTTGAGAGGTCTAAAACTATATTCTTCCCTGGAGACCCTGCTGAAAGGGTTTATCTTATAAGAAGAGGAGCAGTAAGACTTTCAAGAGTTTATGAGTCAGGTGAAGAAATAACTGTTGCTCTTTTAAGGGAGAATAGTCTCTTTGGTGTTTTATCTCTTCTAACAGGCCATAGATCCGATCGTTTTTACCATGCCATAGCATTCACGAGAGTTGAAATGATAACAGCACCTGCTAATTCTGTTTTAAGAGCTATAGAGGAAGATGCATCAGTAGGACTATTACTTTTACAAGGGCTTTCAAGTAGGATCCTGCAAACTGAAACAATGATAGAAACTCTTACACATAGAGATATGTCTTCTCGATTAGTAAGTTTTTTAATGGTCCTTTGTAGAGACTTTGGAGTTGCAGGTGAAAAAGGTATTACGATAGATTTAAGGCTTTCACATCAGGCAATTGCTGAAGCTATTGGTTCTACAAGAGTAACCATTACAAGATTATTAGGAGATTTAAAGGATTCAGGACTTCTTAATATTGAAAGAAAAAAGATTACAGTGTTCGATCCAATTGCTCTTGCAAAAAGATTTAATTGATTCATTATAAATTATGATGTACTGAATATATGCAAAAGTGTGGCTTGGATTTTAATTGTTTTTTTAATATTATTAGGGGGATTAATTGCACCATTTGGGGATATTCTTGGAACAAAGATTGGTAAAGCAAGATTTAGTATATTAAAATTAAGGCCGAAAAAAACAGCAACTATAATAACTATTATTACTGGTGGGTTTATTAGTTCAATATCAATAGGGTTATTGATTTTAGTAAGCGAAGAATTCAGACAAAGGCTTTTTGTTGATATTCCTTTTTTGCAAAAAACTTTAGATGAAAGCAAAAAGGCTTTAATCCCTTTACAGGAAGAGCAAAAGGAACTTGAAGGTAAAATTATTCAAAAAGAAAAGGAGTTAAATCAATTAAAAAATAATATTAAAGAATTTAGGAGAGGAAATGTTGTTATTAAAAGAGGACAGACTTTATTTATAGCTGAAATCAACTCTAACTCAAATTTAAAACGAGACTTTCCAAAAATCTACAATGAAGCTGATAGATTTGTTAGGAAAATTGTTATTCCAATTAATAAAGAAGCAAAAAATATTCTTTTGTGGAGACCTAGTGATATTACAAAAATTCAGACAATAGCTGCTAGGGGTGGTAACTGGATTTTACTAATCAAATCAGCAACAAATGTCTTAAAAGGCGATAACTATGTTTTTGTATCTCCTGATTTATTAGAGAATAAATTAATAGTCAAAAAAGGAGATATTATTACAAGTTCAATTCTGGGAGAAAGTGATTTAAATCTTAAATCAATAGATTTAGAAATTAAATCATTGCTTAGAGAAACAAGGGATGAAATTAAGTCAAAAGGATCGCAAGTTAGTGAAATAAAAACAAATGGAAATTTTATAAAAAAAATTAGAGACTTTCTTCAAGAAAATCAAAATATCAAATTTAAGATAGAAGTAGTATCTTTGAGAGATAGTAAAACTGTAGAACCCATACTTGTTGAAATCAATATTTTAAAGATTGTATCTTAAATGCCTAGAGTTATAACTATTGATCCTGGGAAAAGTAAATGCGGCTTAGTACTAGCTGAAATAAGTGAAAAAAAAGTTTATAAAGCGATTATTCTTGAAAGTGAATTAATAGAGAATTATGTCAGACATTTAATTTCCGCTGAGGACATATCACAAATTATTATTGGCAATGGTACAACCAGTAAAGAAATCAGAGAAAAACTATATTTTTTTAAAAAAGAAATAATAACTTTTGAGGAAAAAAATACCACCTACAGGGCTAAAGCAAGATATTTCGAACTTTTTCCAATTAGTGGTCTGAAGTTTTTAATTCCTAGAGAGGTTTTTATTCTTAATAAAAACCTTGATGCTATATCAGCATTGATAATTTTAGAAGACTATTGCAAAACGAAGTTTACTTTAAATCAAAATATAAATTTTAAAACTTGGCAGAAATAGTGAACTTATATTCATTCCCTGTTTCTAATTCATAATCTTTTTGAAGTAAGAATTTCAATAAGGCATTTTCAATTAATGCTCTTCCCAGCGGTGGATTTACCTTTAATAGCCCTTTATTAAAGGAGTATATAAAAGTCCATTTAAATTGACTAGCTTCCACAACCCCCTGAATTTGCTTTTTTGAGAAACAATATTCCTTAACACTTACATTTGCGATAGTTTCAGGTTTTGAACGCATTTCTTAAGGTTGGTCTTTGTCAAAAGAATTTAATTCATTAATTATATATTCTTCTTCTTTAGTATTTAGTTGTTCGAGTGATTCTATTACTCTCTTGTATACTTTATCCAATATTGATTTTTCTTCTAGAGAAATATTTCCTAATACATGTGAAATGGTATTGATATTATTTTCCCCTTTTATTTGAGGAGGTGATCCAATACCAATTCTTATTCTTTTAAAGTTTTGTGTCTGTAATTGTTCAATGATGCTTTTCAGACCGTTATGTCCACCTGAGCTTCCTTTTCTTCTAAATCTTATTTTTCCCAGGGGAAGATCTTTATCATCGACTATTATGAAAATCTGATCTAAATTTATTTTGTACCAATCAACTATTGCTCTGACAGCATCACCACTGTTATTCATAAAAGTATTTGGTAAAAATAACCTGAAATTAGAATCATTGATTTGAAATTCTGAGCAGGAACTTTTAAGCTTATCTTTTAATAAAAAATTTGAATTATATTTTTTCGAAAAATTTTCAAGTAGTAAAAAACCTATATTATGCCTGCTTTTTGAGTATTTTTTGCCAGGATTTCCTAATCCAATTAAAAATATTTCTTTCATTTTTTATTTCTAAATCTCTTTTTGTATGAGAACTATGAATATATACAAACTATAACTAATTAATAAAAACAAAAATAAAAAAAAAATTATTTGGCAATTTTCACATTAACCAAATAACTTTTTTGATAAATTGTCAGAAATTTAGTTTCCGTTCCAATCTACTGAGAAACCTTGTAGTAGTAAGGATTGGTTATAGATTTGTAGAAGAATAACTAAGAAAACCAAAAGTAGTAGACCAATTACTGTCATGACAGGAACTGCTCCCCAACCAGGTACAACTTTTCCTTGACCTGAATTGCCAATTGCTTTTAGAAGACTTCCTAATGCTGTTTTTTGACCCATGTTAAATTCACAAAATCGATTATTATTTCGCTATTGTATAAGAACTCATACATAAATTGTTTACAAACTTAGCAAAATTGATGCAAACTTTATCATCGGCTCCAGATCCTGCAGTTTCTATAGCTGTGACAATTCTGGCCCTACTTTTAGCTTTGACCGGTTTTGGTCTTTGGACTGCCTTTGGACCTAAAGCAGCAAAGCTTACAGATCCTTGGGATGATCATGACGATTAGTCTCCCTTAAAGTATTTCAAAATTTACCAAAAATACAAAAAGTAAACAATTAACCATAGTTTAATTATAAATTTAATAAGATATAAATCTGTCAGCACTAGTAATTCCATGCTCGCCTTAAAAATTTCTGTTTACACTATCGTCTTTTTCTTTGTTGGAATATTTCTTTTCGGATTTTTAGCAAGTGACCCAACAAGAACCCCAAACAGAAAAGATCTAGAAAGTCCACAGGATTAATTTTTTTAATTAAATTCTTAAATTGATTTTAGGTATATCAAAAAAAGTAATATTTTTCTCTTTTCTTTTTGTTAATTTTATTCAGCCATCAAAATCAGCTGAATTATCAAAAATTAATAAATTTGTAAATAATCGTAATTCAAAAATAACTTTATCAAATGCATATAATTTAGAAATTCCTTCAAATTCTCAAAATAGATCTCTTAGTAATAATCTTGATGATGGTAATGAATATGTAAAATTTTTAAAGAAAAAAACAGATTCACTTTTGGTTGCTAAAGCCGAAAATCAACAAGAGTTAATAATACAATCGGATAAACAGTCCGAAATAAGTGATGTTATTTATGCAGAGGGCAATGTGTCCGTTTCTTATAAAGGCAAACTTCTCAAAGCTGATAAATTAATATACGACAAGTTAAATCAAAAAATTGAAGCAAGAGGAAATATAACATTCATATTAGGAGATCAAATCTTTAGAGTTTCACAACTTGAATACAGCTTTATTAATGAAAAAGGTTATCTATTAGATGTTAAAGGCTTTATTAATACCAATACCTTAATTAATGACATATCTTCAAATTTCAGCTTATCAGATTCTAAAAAGTTAGAAAATTTAATTGATTTAAATAAAAAGGAAGTTATAAATACTCCTGAAAATGTGCAGAATTGGTTGTTTTTTACAGAAAAAATGACTATAGATGGAGATAAGTGGAAGAGTAAGAAGGCTATATTTAGTAACGATTTACTTGAATTAAAACAAGCAAAATTAGCAATAAATTCATTAGAAGTTTTTCCTATTAATGAAAAACTTAGATTTAAATCCTCATTAAATTACTTAATACTTGAAGAAAAAGTATCAGTCCCCTTTTGGTTAGGAAGTAGAAATTTTGATTTTAAAAAGGTTCAACCTGCAAATTCATGGAATTTTGGATATGAAAATTTAGATAAAGATGGGTATTTTATCGGGAGGAGACTTAACTCAATAGACATTTATGATGATTTTGTTCTTGATTTAGAACCTCAATTCTTGATTCAACGCTCACTAAAAGGCTATACAAAAAGTTTTGTAAATAAGGGGGAATCAATAACATCAGATAGGGTTAAGAGAAATACAAGTTTTGAAGATTATTTAGCTCTAAAATCCCAGATAAAAGGCACAATAAAAAATTGGAATTTAGAAATAGAAAAGAATTTAAATTCTCTTGATTTTAATAAATTTTCAGATGCATTTAGATTTAACTCCAAATTGAGTAAAGACATTGATTTATTAGATTCAATATGGGAAAAAAGTTTTTATGGAGTTTATAGAGAGAGGGTTTGGAATGGTTCATTAGGTGAAGCAGAAATTTACTCTGGTTATGGTTCAAAATTGCAAAAAGAAAATACTTGGATTACTGATGGCATCAAAAAGTCAGAATTTTTATCTTTAGGTTTGGCTAACATAACTGCTGAGGCTTTAAATACAAAAAATCTTGTAACCAACCTAAAAGGTAATTTGTTTTATTCTCTTGGTCAGAAATTTCCAATTAGTATTGTAAATCCTAAAAAGAAATCTATTGATATTTCATATAAGTACATTCCTGAACCAATCTCTAAAGGATTAAGTCTTAATACAAGATTAGAAGCATCATATTCTTTCTATGAAAATGGACATCATCAAGAATATTTAGGGCTAGGTATAGGCCCAGAATTAATATTTGGTAATTTTAAAAACAAAACTTTTGACTATACTCGTATAAGTCTTTTACCTTTTTATAAATTTGATAGTGGCGAAAGTGTTTTTAAGTTTGATCATAATTATGAGAACTTAACCTTAAATATTTCTTATGATCAGCAATTATATGGACCAATTATTCTCAAAAGTTTTGGGATTTTGAACTTAACAAACGATTCAAATGATTATGGTGAATTTATAGATTCTAAAATTTCTTTAAATTGGAAAAAAAGATCCTATGAAGTTGGTATTTTTTATCAACCTCATAATCAATCAGGGGGAATCTCTTTCAAGTTATTTGGATTTAAATAGTTAAGAATAATAAGAGTTAAATTTTATATAAGGTAATTTGTTAAATTTATTTTCTATTAAATTTTCATTGTCAAGTAGTGTTGAAGTAGCATCCCATTCTCCTGTTAAAAACATTTTTCTTGAGCTTTCCCTAATTTCAAGATTAAAATTTAAATCTTTTGATTTTGCTAAGGATTTTTTTAGATCAATTTCTAAAAATAAAAATTGATTATCGCAATAGTTTTGCATTTCTTCTATGGATTTTTTAGGTAACGTAAAACATGGAATTCCGATTGCAATACAGTTACTGTAAAAAATATCGGCGAAACTCTCTCCTATAATTGCTTTTATACCCCATCTCATAAGCGCTTGGGGAGCATGTTCTCTGCTGGAACCACATCCAAAATTGCTATTAACAATTAGTATCGAGGCATTTTTGTTTTCCTCAAGATCAAAAGGATGCTTTCCTTTTAAAGTTTTTCTGTCGTCTTCAAAAACAGATTCACCCAATGAATCAAAGTTAACACACTTTAAAAAACGCGCTGGAATTATTCGATCTGTATCAATGTCATTGCCAATCAACGGGATACATTGCCCGTTAATATTTGAAATTTTTCCAAATGGCTGGGTAAACTCTGATTTCATCAGTTAATAAATTCTCTAACGTCACTGACTTTGCCATTAATTGCAGCAGCAGCAACCATTGCTGGACTCATGAGAAGTGTTCTTCCACTGGGTGATCCTTGCCTACCCTTGAAATTTCTATTACTAGAACTCGCACTAACTTGATTACCTATTAGCTTATCTGAATTCATTGCTAAACACATTGAGCAGCCAGGCTCTCTCCATTGAAATCCAGAATCCTTAAATATCTGATCAAGACCCTCTTGTTTTGCTTTAGTGGCTACTTTTTCTGAACCTGGAACTGCAAATGCTTTGACATTCTTGGATACTTTTTTGCCTTTTAATACTTTAGCTGCAACTCTTAAGTCACTGATTCTTCCATTTGTGCAACTACCTATGAAACAAACGTCTACAGGAGTATCTTTTATTAATTGTCCAGGCTTGAAACTCATATATTCATAAGCCTCTTCTGCAACTAATTTATCATTTGGGGATAATTCATCTAAAAGAGGGATTTGTTGATTAATACTTATACTTTGGCCGGGAGTAATCCCCCAGGTTACAGTTGGTTCTACCTTAGAAGCATCTAATTTAATTACGTCATCATAAATTGAATTTTCATCGCTTTTTAATGATTCCCACCATCTCAGCGCTCTATCCCAATGCTCATTTTTTGGAGCATATAATTTATTTTTAATGTAACTAAAGGTCTTTTCATCAGGGTTGATGTAGCCGCATCTTGCTCCTCCTTCAATAGACATATTGCATATCGTCATCCTCTCTTCCATTGATAATTCATGTATCGCAGGTCCTGCGAATTCATATGCAAAACCTACTCCTGCCTTGACACCAAGTTTATTAATTATATGAAGGACTAAATCCTTAGCATAAACACCCTTAGATAATTTATTTTCACACCAAATCTGCCTCACTTTCAATTTGTTCATGGCTAAGGTTTGGGTAGCAAGAACATCTCTTACTTGACTTGTACCTATACCAAAAGCAATTGACCCAAAAGCTCCATGAGTTGAAGTATGAGAATCTCCGCAAGCGATTGTCATTCCTGGCTGAGTTAGGCCTAATTCTGGTGCTACTACATGAACTATTCCTTGATTACCACTACCAATATTAAAAAATCTTATTTTATGTTCTAAGCAATTCTTCTCAAGTGTTTCAATCATCTGTTCAGCGAGATTATCCTTGAAAGGCCTGCTCTGATTATCTGTTGGCACAATATGATCAACAGTAGCAACAGTTCTATCAGGGAATTTTACTTTTAATTTTTTGTCCTTTAAAGCACCAAATGCTTGAGGACTCGTCACTTCATGGATAAGGTGAAGACCAATAAATATTTGATCAGATCCTCCAGGAAGACTTGAAACCTTATGTAAATCCCAAACTTTATCAAATAGGGTATCTTGACTCAATTTGTAAAAATAGTTACTTACTATTCGATAATAGGATTAATCGGAGGCTGTTCAAACACACATTTACACTTAGTCTTTGAATTTCTATTCGATTTCGTGTTGAGTTAAATAGTTTTTTTATATTAGTTATATGATTATTTGGTCCTGAAATTGAAATATGGACAAGTCCAACCGGTTTATCTTGACTGCCTCCGTTAGGCCCAGCTATTCCACTAGTTGCTATTGCCCAATCTGCTCCTAATTTTTCTTTTACATTAATTGCCATGGCCTCACAAACTTCTTCAGAAACAGCTCCATATTTTGTAAGCTTTTCTTTAGAAATATTTAATAATGAATTTTTTAGTTCATTACTATAGGAAACAATACTACCTTGAAAAACTTGAGATGAGCCTGATATTGAGGTTAGTGATGAAGATAGAAGGCCTCCGGTGCAGGATTCAGCAAAAACAATTGTTTCGTTCCTCTTGGTTAATTCTTTTACTAAAACGCTAGGAAGAGTATCGTTATCCTCTCCAAAAATAAATTTTGAAAAATCTTTTCTTAATTTTTCTTTAATAGGTTTAATTATATTTTTTGCTTCAAGGTCGTTCTTAGCTCGCGCGGTGATTCTTAGTTTAACCTCTCCTAAGTTTGCATATGGAGCAACGGTAGGGTTTTTAAGATTTAATAGATCATTAATTTTTTCAGCAACGCTTGATTCTCCAATACCCGCAAATTTAAGAGTATTTGAGAAAAAGGAATAATTATCTGAGAATTTGGTTTTAATGAAATCATACGCCGTCTCTTCCCACATAGTTTTCATTTCACTGGGTACTCCTGGGAAAGTAAGGATAGTAAAATCTTTTACTGGTTCCCAAATCATTCCTGGGGCAGTGCCCCTAGGGTTATGAATAATTTGAGCATTTTCTGGGAAGAAACATTGTTTCCTTAAGCTGGAGGAATCGTCTTTGAGCTTTGATTTTGAAAGTTTTTGTTTAATTTCATCCCATAAAAACGGTCTTTCAAAAAGAGATACATTAAAAGATTTGGCTATTGCTTCAGTAGTTAAGTCATCTGGGGTGGGTCCCAAGCCACCAGTTGTAATTAGAAGATTACTTCTTTTCGATATTTCTTGAATTACTTTTATAATTCGATCACAATTATCACCGACAGTTGATTGCCTAAAGTGATTTAAGCCTAATTGAGATAACTGTTCAGAAATCCATTGAGCATTTGTATTTGTTATGTTTCCTAAGAGTAGCTCTGTTCCAATAGAAAGAATTTCAACTCCCTTGGAGTTACGACTCATTTAATTGATGCTTCAAGTTTGCCTTCATAAAGAGGAAAACGATTACATAAGTTTAATACTCTTTCTTTACATTTACTTTCAATCAGTGAATCGTCTGGGTTAAGTAATCTATCAGCAATAATGTCGCCAACTTCAGCAAAAGCATCCTCATTAAAGCCTCTAGTAGTTAAAGCGGCAGTACCTAACCTTAGTCCGCTGGTTACAAAAGGTGATTCAGGGTCAAATGGAACAGTATTTTTATTTGCAGTGATATTCACTTCACTTACAAGTAAGTCAGCAATCTTACCAGTCATATTGATACTTCTTAAATCGAGTAAAACAATATGGTTATCAGTGCCTCCGCTAACGATATTAATACCTCTATTTATTAAAGTTAAAGCTAGAACTTTTGCATTTTTTATGACTAGTTGGGAATAATTAACGAAATCTGGTTGCAAGGCTTCTCCAAATGCAACTGCTTTAGCTGCAATTATATGTTCGAGGGGCCCACCCTGAGTTCCAGGGAAAACAGATTTATCAAATTTCTTTCCAAATTCTGCATCTTTACACAAGATAAGTCCCCCTCTAGGCCCTCTTAATGTTTTATGAGTAGTTGTGGTTACTACATCACAATATGGTATTGGATTTGGGTGAAGTTTACTTGCTACAAGACCCGCGATGTGTGCAATATCAGCCATTAAGAATGCACCAACTTCATCTGCAATATTTCTAAATGACTCAAAATCGATTGTTCTTGGATAAGCAGAATATCCACATATGATTAATTTTGGTTTTGTTTCAAGTGCTATCTCTCTTATTTCATCAAAATTTAATTCACTAGTTTCTTTATTTACACCATAGTGAACTGCATTGAACCATTTACCACTCATATTTACTGGAGACCCATGAGTTAGGTGTCCACCATGAGATAAATCCATCCCCATGATTGTGTCGCCAGGTTTAAGTAGACTTAGGAAAACAGCAGCATTTGCCTGCGCTCCACTATGGGGTTGAACATTAGCCCAATTTGCATTAAATAATTTTTTCGCTCTCTGAATAGCTAATTCTTCGATTTCATCAACAAATTCACATCCCCCGTAATATCTTTTTTGGGGTAATCCTTCTGCGTATTTATTTGTTAGTACGGAACCTTGAGCCTGCATAACGGCAATTGATGCGAAATTTTCGCTTGCGATTAACTCAAGATGAGTTTCCTGCCTATTTTTTTCAGAGTTAATAAAATTTGATATTACTGGATCACTTTCTTTAAGATTTTGAAGGATATTCATTGAATTTGATAAGTAATACCCATAATATAGACGATATTTTTTAGAAAAATATAAAAAGAATATTTCAGAATTTTAAACGCGCCTGGAGAGATTCGAACTCCCGACACCCTGATCCGTAGTCAGGTGCTCTAATCCACTGAGCTACAGGCGCATAATTATGTAATATCTCTGTTCCAGGGTCTCTTAGTCAACTAGATTTCGGGTAAAATGTCTATTATTAACAATCTAATTATTAATATGCCTATAAAGTGGTACGGAAATGGTGACTCAGAAGATCCTATCTATAAACATTTTTCTCGAATAGTAAATTTTGTTATTCACTGCATGATATTTACTGCGATTGTAAGTGGCACGTGGCTTTTAAAAGAGATTAAATATGAAATAAGCTATTTTAATAATTTTGCAATTGTCTGGTCAGTTCTTTTGGCCTCCCATTTACTTTTCGTAATTATAAAAAAACCAAAAGATACTTCAAAACAATCAACTTAAATTATTTCTATTTATGGACTCTCAGATAAGTATAAGTGATCTAGAAAATGTTATTTCCGAAAAGGTTTTTATAAAAATAGAAAAGTGGAATTTGTATCTTGGAGACGCTGGACTAGCTAGGCATCTTGCTATTGAATGTATCAGCAATAAAGATCAAGGCCCATTGGAGGCTGCAAAATTAAGTCTGAAAGCAATAAATGTAAAAGTAGGGGATGGTGTTAATAGTATTCCACTGATTAATTTAATCACTAACTCACAAATTCTAGAATTAGAAGAGATTTTGGAAAGTTTTTTTAAAAGCTAAATCTCTTTTTTTGAAACTTTAAATTTATTTACTTTCAAGAATTTTGTAAGTAAAAAATAAATCACAAAAAAAGTTAGAGTTCCAAATATTAATAATAAAAATTCTGCAAGATTTGAATTGAAGTTATTAGTAGTTTGGAGAATAGTAAAACAAAGTGTACTGTCTATAAATGCTGCTAATGACATGAGGCTAATTTTCCTCAATAAATCCAAGTTAGGTAAATGGATATCTTCATTTCGCAGATTAAAAGAAAGCAAAATACAGACTATAAGGTTGACTATTACTGAAGATAAGATTATTCCCACAACTCCGAAATTATATGGAGAAAGATTCCCAAAAGTTTTAATTGGGGCACCAATTAAAAACCAATCAAAAAAAATATTAAATATTATCCCTGCAAATGAAGACTTAAAAGGGAATTTTGTTTTCTCTATTGAATAGTAAGTTCTTACTAATAAATCTCTATAAAGATAAAAAGGTATGCCAACTGCATAAGCAATTAATATATTCTTTACTTTTAAAGCCGCTGAATAATCAAAAGTTCCTCTTTGAAAAACTAATTGTATGATTTGATTATTGAATGTTATGAAAAATCCGGTTAAAAAAATAGCTGTCAAGAAACAGTACTCTATTCCAGATATCAATTCTTTTTGAAGACCTCTGTCGTTTTTATCACTTCTCAATTTAGAGAATTTTGGAAGTAATGGCAAAATCAAAGAGTTAGATAATATGCCTAAAGGTGCTTGTATGATAAAGTTTCCGTAAGCTAGTCCAGATGCTGCTCCTTGAAAGCTTGAAGCAAAAAACATATCGATGAAAACATTAATTTGACTTAGACCTGATGAGAACGATGCTGGAATAATTAGTTTGAAAATCCTCCTCTTTTCATCCTTAAATAAATTGAAGTTTGAATCTAACCTCAAAAGACCAATTTTCTTTATTTCCGAAATTTGTACAACAAACTGAATTAAAGTGCCTGTCAAAGTTGCAAAAGCTAGTAATCCCGTATATTTAAATAAATCAGAAGATGTATTTTCTTGGTTGAAAATCCAACTCAATAAAATAAAAAAAATAGTAGTTAAGCTTGTTATTGCGGGACTTATGCTTGATAAAAAGAATTTTCTTTGAGAATTTAAGGCGCCAAAGCTTAAACCTATGAATCCGGATAAAGGGATGCAAGGTGTAAGTATTTGTAATTGGTAAGCAGCAATAGATTTAGCTTCCGAACTTAAATTGGGGGCTAATAATTCAATTAATAAACTGGAATTAGAGTAAATTAATACGGCTAAAATTAATAATAATATTGAAAGTTTTATGCTTACTTGAGTTAAAACAATTCCTCCTTTTTTTTTGTTAAGCGGAGTTAAAACTGCAACGACAGCGTTATGTAACGGACCATTAATTCCTCCAATAATTATCAGCAAAAAACCTGGGACTATATAGGCATAATTAAATGCGTCGTATGTTACCCCAACCCCAAAAGCAGCAGCTATGAATATTTGTCTTATACATCCAGCTAATTTACTTAGACTAGTACCAAATGAAATTGAAAAAACATTTTTTTTAAAAAATGAATGCATTTGGATTTGTCTAAATTTTTCAAGAAGTTTAAGTTTCAATTATATTTGATTTTTAACTAAAGACATATTTATGAATGATCGGATAATTGAATTTGATCCATTAATCGAAGGGGTTTTAATCAAGAGGTATAAAAGGTTTCTTGCAGATATAAAATTAGAAAGTGGAGAGTTAGTAACTGCTCATTGTGCTAACACAGGACCAATGAAGGGACTTTTGAGTGAGGGGGCAAAAGTAAGAATAAGTGTTGCTTCTTCTCCAAAAAGAAAATTACCTTTTACATGGGAACAGATATGTGTATTAGATGCAAAAAATGAGGAGGTTTGGGTGGGTATTAATACCCTATTTGCAAATAAATTAATCAAAAAGGTTATTGAGAAAAATTTACTTAACGAAATAATAGGAGAAATAGAGACAATTCAATCAGAAATCCCTTATGGAAAAGATAAAAAAAGCAGAATTGACTTTTTTTTAACTCCAAAATCTTCAAATCCTGATAAACGTAACATTTTCATAGAAGTAAAAAATACGACTTGGATTAAAGAAAATGTAGCTCTATTCCCAGATACAGTAACGAAAAGAGGCCAAAAACACTTAATAGAATTAAAAGAACTGATTCCTGAATGTAAAAGCGTTTTAGTACCTTGTATAACCAGAAAAGATGCAGAATTTTTTACTTCCGGAGATGAAGCAGACCCCTTATATGGCAAGCTTTTTAGAGAATCTTCCAGTGCAGGAATGATCACCATCCCCTGCTCGTTTGTATTTCATAAGGATCACGTTACATGGAATGGAATTAAACCTTTAAAATAATTAAAAACTTGATAAAATGAATTTCTAAAAAAAAATTTTTCAAATTTAACAAATAATTTTTTATGGTGCAACTATAAAATTGGTATAAACAACTACTAGACACTGATAAGTTTTTTGAATAAATTTAAATTTGAAAGGAAACAGCACAAACTGTTTTTTTGCAGATCTAATTTTTTTTTATGACCACTGCTTTGCAAACGCCTCAAAGGCGCTCTAGGTCCAAATTACAAGATGCAAGTCTTGTTAATGGACCTATGCTCCTTTTGAGGAGTATCCGAGGATTTAGTTCAAACCGCTCAATGTTGTGGCTTGCAACTGTTCCCCTAGCTTTGTTTGGTTTAGGTATTTTTAATCTTTCAGCTCATGCAGCTGATTTACCTGAGTTGAATGCAGCTTTTCTTGCTAACAATTTATGGCTTTTGATCGCTACTATTTTGGTGATCTTCATGAACGCCGGTTTCGCTATGGTTGAGGCAGGTATGTGTCGTTCTAAGAACGCAGTAAACATCCTTGCCAAAAACCTCTTTGTATTTGCTTTAGCTGTAACTTCTTATTGGTTTATCGGCTATTCATTAATGTACGGAGGAAGTGTTGCTGACGGATGGCTTTATTTTGGAGGCTTATTTTTTGATCCAACAGTTACCGCTGATATGGTTACTGATGCTGGATTAGTCCCAACTGTTGATTTCTTGTTCCAGTCTGCATTCGCAGGAACTGCGGCAACTATCGTTTCTGGTCTTGTTGCTGAAAGAGTTAAATTTGGAGAATTTGTTGTTTTTGCTGTTGTATTAACTGCATTTATATATCCAATTGCTGGTAGCTGGAAATGGAATGGTGGTTGGCTTGATTCTTTAGGTTTTGTAGACTTTGCTGGTTCTTCAATTGTTCACTCAGTTGGAGCATGGGCGGGTCTTGTAGGGGCTATGCTTCTTGGACCAAGAATTGGCAAATACTCTGATGGGAAACCACAAGCTATGCCTGGACACAATATGGCTATAGCTACTCTAGGTGCATTAGTCCTATGGATAGGTTGGTACGGATTTAACCCCGGTTCTCAACTTGCTATGGATCAATGGGTTCCATATGTTGCCGTAACAACTACTTTGGCAGCAGCAGCTGGAGCTATTGGTGCAACTATTGTTTCAACTTTAACTTCTGGTAAGCCTGATCTTACAATGATAATTAACGGAATCCTTGCTGGTTTGGTTAGTATCACTGCTGGTTGTGGTGATATGACTCTTGCTGGAGCCTGGTTCGCAGGACTAGTGGGCGGAATAATCGTTGTATTTTCTGTTGCAGCACTTGATGCCGCTGAGATCGATGATCCTGTAGGTGCATTCTCTGTTCACGGAGTTTGTGGTGTATGGGGTACTGTAGTTATCGGTCTTTGGGGTACAGCTGTTCAAGGTGATGGAGCAGGTATGGGATTGTTCAACGGAGGAGGTATTACCCTTCTTCTAGTTCAAGCTCTTGGTGCCGCAGCTTATGCTATTTGGACACTAGTTACTTGCTGGATTGCCTGGTCTGTAATTGGAGGATTATTCGGTGGAATCCGAGTATCTGAAGAGGAAGAGACTCAAGGCTTAGATATAGGTGAGCATGGAATGGAAGCATATCCAGACTTTGCATCTGCTAAATAATCTAACTGAAAATCGATTTAAGAAACCTGACTTATGTCAGGTTTCTTTTTTTTACGAAAAATTATTTAAAACGTTGTAATATAGAAAGATGGATACTCAAGCTTTTAGAAGATCTCTTCATCATTCTGATAGATATAATAGAAGGGGTTTCGATTCTCCAACAAAAAGAGCCCAAGCGTTAGAAGAAGCTTACCAAAGTGATTTGATAAGTTCTATTAGGGATAATGGTTTTACTTACACTAAAGGCAGACTAAATATTAAGTTGGCAAAAGCCTTCGGTTTCTGTTGGGGAGTTGAAAGAGCTGTAGCAATGGCTTATGAAACTAGAAGACATTACCCTAATGAGAATATTTGGATAACAAACGAAATAATTCATAATCCCTCGGTTAATGATCATTTAAGAAAAATGAATGTGAAATTCATTTCAGCTAAAAATGGAATTAAAGATTTTTCTCTAGTTTCTAATGGGGATGTTGTTATACTTCCTGCCTTCGGAGCTACTGTTCAAGAAATGAAACTCTTGCATGAGAAAGGTTGTCATATTATTGATACAACTTGTCCATGGGTTTCTAAGGTTTGGCATACAGTTGAAAAACATAAGAAACATGTTTTCACATCTATTATTCATGGAAAATTTAAACATGAAGAGACTCTTGCTACAAGTTCATTCGCAGGTAAATATTTAGTTGTACTTGATCTAGAAGAAGCTCGCTACGTTTCTGAATATATTCTTGGGAGAGGAAATAGAAATGAGTTTATGAACAAATTTACTAAAGCTTGTTCTAATGGATTTGATCCCGATAAAGATTTAGATAGAGTGGGAGTTGCAAATCAGACAACTATGCTTAAGAGCGAGACTGAAGAAATTGGAAAAGTTTTTGAAAGGACGATGTTAAAAAAATTTGGACCAGAAAACTTAAATAGTCACTTTTTAGCTTTTAATACTATTTGTGATGCAACTGAAGAAAGACAAGATGCAATGTTCTCTTTGGTTGATGAAGACCTTGATATTTTAGTAGTTATTGGAGGCTTCAATTCTTCTAATACTACTCACCTACAAGAAATAGCAATTACTAAAAATATTTCTTCTTTTCACATTGATACTCCAGAGAGGATATCAGTTAAAGAAAATTCAATATTTCATAAACCATTAGGATCGGAATTAGAACTTAAGAATAATTTTCTACCTAGTGGAAAAATTAATGTTGGAATTACCTCAGGTGCATCCACTCCTGATAAGGTCGTTGCAGATGTTATTGAAAAGTTAATTGATATTGCTTCCTGAATTTGTTACTCATTCATAAATTTGCTTAGTTTTTTTAATTTATTAGTCAGATAATTCCAAAAGATCTACTTTATTAACTAGAATAATGAAAACTTAATGAAGTATGGAAGACAAAGCACAAACTAATCAGGTTCAAACTGCAAGTATGAATAGAACTAAAGCGCCCCAAAAAGTTGAAGTGGTAGTTGCCAATTCATCTTCAGGTTCAGAGGTAAATATCCTTGGAGAATTATCGATTTTTGTTTTAAGAATAGGTTTTTGTGCTTTGATGATTCATCATGGCCTTGAAAAACTTCAAGATCCGCAGGGTTTTGCTGAGTTTGTAGTAGGTAAGTACTTCCCATTTTTGCCAGGTGATCCTGTAATTTGGACTTTTGGAGCAGCAATTACTCAATTGGTATGCCCAGTAGGATTGGCTTTAGGGATTTTTGCTAGGCTTTCTTCTCTTGGTCTATTCTCTACCATGGCATTTGCAGTTTATTTTCATCTCCTTGATACTGGACTAGAAGGTTTTCCTCTTGCAGTGGTTGAAGGTCATAATTATGCTTTCGAATTGTCTTTCATATATGGGGCTATTTCGCTCTACTTTCTATGTGCAGGTCCAGGCAGGCTATCTTTATTCAGAAAAACTAACAAGATTACATATTATCCAAAATCAACATAATTTAATGTAAAAAGTGCCTTTTTTGGGTAAATACCATTGAGATTCCTTTTGAATTACACATATCAATACTTTCTTGGTCTCTTAAACTTCCTCCGGGTTGAATAATAGCTTTTATTCCATATTCATTTGCTAGTTCAACAGTATCTGCAAATGGGAAAAACCCATCGCTGGCCAAGACAGCATCAGAACACAACTTTCCAGCTGCTTTCAATGCAATTTTTGCTGCTCCTACTCTATTCATTTGTCCAGCTCCAATGCCAATAGTTTTTTGGTCTTTTGCAATAACAATGGCATTTGATTTAACGTGTTTACAAATTTTCCATGCAAAATTTAGATCTAAGTTAATTTGATTACTCGGATTTTTATTAGTTACTGAAATCCAATTTTCAGTTTTTTCTTCACTATCGTCAGTATCTTGAACTAGTAATCCTCCCATTATTGATTTAGTAGAATTTTGATTCTTTTTTGGAAGTTGATCTTTTGAAAACTTTAAAATTCTTAAATTCTTTTTAACTTTTAAAATTTCCAAAGCTTCCTCATCAAATGATGGAGCGACGACGCACTCTAAGAAAATATCTTTGAGGTGAATTGCGGTCTCCCTATCAACATTTGAATTAAAAGCAACTATTCCACCAAATGCACTAACAGAGTCGCATTCCAAAGCATTCAAAAATGCTTTAGAAGCTGAATTACTTATAGAGGCACCACAAGGATTATTGTGTTTTAAAATAACAGCGGCAAATATGTCGGTTGTGAGTTTACCTTTTGCTGTGTAGCCAAATTCTAAAACTGTAGAAAGTGCCGACTCTAGATCTAATAGATTGTTATAACTTAAGTCTTTTCCTTGTAATTGTTCTGCTGAGTTCCATCCAATGTTACTTAAACCATACCAGAAAGCTTTTTGATGTGGATTCTCCCCATATCTTAAGATTTTGATTAGTGGATAAGATTCAATATATTTGGAAGCTTGTAAATCTCTTTCTTTTCTTATCCAATTAGATATTGCAGTGTCATAGTCTGCTGTATGTTGAAAAGCTTCAAGGGCTAATTTTGCTTTATATGAGTCTTTCAATTCACCTTTTTTAATTTCTTCAAGAAAATTTTGATACTGACTAGGATCTACTAAAACGGAGACATCTTTATGATTTTTAGCTGCAGAACGAATCATAGATGGCCCTCCGATATCGATATTTTCAATAGCATCTTCCCATTTAGCTCCCTGATCTACAGTTTTTTTAAAAGGATATAAATTTACAACTACTAAGTCAATTAATTCTAGATTGTTAGCTTCTATATCTTTTTTATGTTCCTCATCAGTTCTTTTAGCTAATATGCCCCCGTGTATTTTTGGATGTAAAGTTTTAACTCTTCCTCCAAGAATTTCTGGAGAATTAGTAAAATCAGCAACTTTAATAACTGGAATTTTAGCCTCTAAAAGATGTTTGGCAGTTCCTCCACTTGATAGAATTTTATAATTAAATTTCTCTACCAATTCCTTACAAAATGGGATTATATTTTTTTTATCAGAGACACTTACTAAAGCTAATGGAGACATTATGGGAAAGTATACTTACTTAAGAATATAAACATGAAATATGCTATCAATCATGAATTTGTCTCGATTAGCTCTCAAACGGCAACTCATAGAATTATTTTGATGCACGGTTGGGGAGCTGATTCAGATGACCTTTTAACATTTGGAAAGGAGATGACTGAAAAAATAGATCTTGATTTTGAGGTAATTTCTTTGAGGGCTCCTGGATTACATCCAAGCGGTCAGGGAAGGCAGTGGTATGGATTATATCCACATGATTGGAATGGAGCTGAGGTTGAAGTAAATAAACTTTTAGTTACATTAAAAAAATTTAATACTGATAAGATTCCACTAAGAAAAACAATTTTGTTGGGCTTCTCTCAGGGGGCGGCAATGGCAATTGATGCGGGATTCAAGTTAAATTTTGGATTAATTGTTGCTTGTAGTGGTTATCCTCATCCAAACTGGGACCCAGGAGAAAAATTCTCGCCATTGATTATTAGTCATGGTTTATTCGATGACGTTGTTCCCATAGATGCTTCTAGGACTATTTATGAAAAGGTAAAGAGTAAGTCTTCTAAATTTTGTGAATTATTAGAATTTGATGGATTTCATCAAATTAATTCAAATTTAATCAATTTTATAAGTTCAAATATAAGTAATATCTTTTAAACAAAAGCATATTCATATTCTTCAATCTCTTCCCAATCATCTGCAGTCAGTTCTAGACCCTCAAATATTTTTTCTTCACCAATTCCTTCAACTACAACTTTTAGTGATGGAAATAGAAAATGATTTTCTTCAGCATATTGGGCGCTAAATAATCCTTTTTCACCCCAAAAAAATCTATCGGTGGTGTGTTCATTTCTTCTCACATTAAAAACTGAAGGCGCAGAGAGACCATTTTCAGCTATGAATCTTCTTGCTGCTGTAACTGGTTTATGTTTGCCAGTTTCGATATGATAAATAGGTACATGTGCCATTACTCTTTGGCCAGCCAATCTTCTTCTGCTGATTCTTTTTCTTTTTTTTGACATTGATTGGTACTCCTAAAATTATTAATGAGATTAGTCTTATTTATTTTTACTAATCTTATATATGTGATTTTAAATTCACTTCAAATTACATAGAGGACCCATCAACCCCTGATGTAGCTTAAAATATGATTAAATATTCATATTTAAGGCTGGCTAAAGTCAGACCTCTTTAGATATCTTAATACTTTTTTCATATTTTACAAGCCCTTTTTCAAGTTTTTTTTAAAAAAATTTCTCAAAATTTTATTAATTATGAATCTTTCAAAAAAATTTGAAGAATTAATTTTAAAACAATTAGAGAGTTTTGGTTGCTCAATGGGCGTGACTAATTTAGTTATGTATCTTGCTTCAGCTAAGCATGGAACCAAAGCATCTTTTGAAATGATTGGTCAATGGCCACAAATTGATAGGCTACTTACTTCAATAGAAGATGATCCTTCCCTAAAGGTTTCATCGCCTAATAGAAGATGGTACCCGCTACAAGAAAACGATATTTTACTTGGTGTGCTTAGGGTTGAAACTGATTTGAAAGGGGGGAATTGGCCAGTATCTCTCGATTCTAGATTAAAAGCGCTTTCAATATCTTTAGCTAAATGCGTCTCTATCGAATTAGAACGTCAAAATAAAAATGAAGAAGTCAATTATTTAAAAAATCAGGTCAATGTCATAATTCATCAATTAAGGAATCCATTAGCTGCTATTAGAACTTATGCAAAATTATTAATAAAAAGACTTGGTTCAGATGATGATTCTGTTGAAATAGTGGAACGCATGATAATAGAGCAAAAACAAATTAATCAATATATGGATTCTTTCGAGCAATTAAATTCACCTATTCAACTTCCTCTGGAAATTGGAGAGGAAAGATTATTATTACCACCAAATTTAGATAATAAAAAGGTAATAACTGTTCAGAGTTTATTAAAGCCAATATTAGAAAGGGGTAAAGCTAATGCGGACTTAGAGAATAGAGATTGGACTGAACCTTCTCTTTGGCCAGATTGGACTATTTCGCCATTAAAGGCAAAATATGCTGTAATCGCTGAAATTGTGGCCAATTTATTAGAAAATGCGTTTAAATATGCCCAAAAAGATGCTGAAATTGGACTCGAAATTACGAGTAATGGACTTTGTATATTTGATGATGGTAAAAAAATAACTAAAAATGAAAACGAGAAAATTTTTGAAAAAGGTTTTAGAGGATCTGCCGCTAAAAAGAAGGACGGCACTGGTGTGGGACTTTTTTTGGCGAGGAAATTAGCAAAACAAATTGGAGGAGATTTGAGATTGCTTGAAAATAACTTGATTGATAATCTTGAGAAATCAAAAAATCTTAAGAAGAAAAATATTTTCTATTTAGAACTACCTATAAAAGAATTGCATGCATAAAAAGCATTGCAGTTTCAACTATTACAACACTTGCACCGCAGGCATCACCGTTAAAGCCTCCAATTTTATTACCCAGTAAGTTTGGGATAGAATAGCTTAGGAAAACGCCAATCATAATAAGAATTAAAAATTTAATTAATATTGCTTGGGATGTAATTGAAATAAATTGGTATGCGATGAAAATTAAAAGAAAAATAATGGAGATCAAAGATTCTTTTTTAAATCCATTCCAAAACTTTTTGTGACTAATAGATTTTTTCTTATAACTCATATATTTAAACTTTTCTATAAAAAATAAATTTGAAAATCTTCCCCAAAATAAGCATATAGGTAAAACAAAAATTATTAGGTTTTGAATTTTTAGTATGCAAGCAATTTGAATTAAAGTTATAAAAACTAAAGCTTGAACGCCAAAAGAACCAACTTTACTATCTTTCATGGCTTTTAAACGTCTCTTTTTACCTGCAAAAATACCATCGAAAGTATCCATTAAACCGTCGAGGTGTAGACCACCAGTAATTAAATATCCCGAAGCCAAACAAATTAATGCAGATGCATAAATTGACCAAGAGTTTGTTCTTAAAAAAAGAAAAATATAACTTTGTATTGTTCCAATAAAAAATCCCAAAGGCGGGGCAAATTGTGCAATATTTTTAAATTCGGGATTAATTAAAGGTATCTTTGGAAATGTCGTATAGAAAATCCAAGAGCCTGCCAAATTTTTTATTAAATATTTTTTGATGAGATAAAAATAGATTCAATATTAAATAATAGGTTAGATTAATGAAAAAGGATCAAAAAATTTTATAAATTATCGTGTTTGAATTTGAAATTACATCGAATTGCAGTAATACAGGGGCAAGAACTGGTATATTTCATACACCAAATGGGGAGGTAAATACACCAAAATTCATGCCTGTGGGTACTTTGGGAACGGTTAAAGGAATTTCATCTAAGCAGTTAACCTCTACAGGATCAGAAATGATTCTCTCAAATACCTTTCATCTTCATTTACAACCTGGAGAAAAATTAGTAAAAGAATCTGGCGGAATACATAAGTTCATGAATTGGACTAAGCCTATTCTTACTGATTCAGGCGGATATCAAGTTTTTAGTTTGGCTAAATTAAACAATATTTCTGACAAAGGAGTGGAATTTAAAAATCCAAGAGATGGTAGTCATGTATTTTTATCACCTGAAAAAGTAATACAGATTCAAATGGATCTTGGATCGGATGTTGCGATGGCTTTTGATCATTGTCCTCCGCATACAGCGAACGAAAATGATATTGAGGACTCTTTACAAAGAACTCATTCATGGTTGCACAAATGTGTCGAGACTCATCAGAAATCCAATCAAGCATTATTCGGAATAGTTCAAGGTGGCAAGTATCCAAGATTGAGGGAATATAGCGCAAAATATACAAGTTCTTTTGATCTGCCTGGAATAGCAGTTGGAGGTGTAAGTGTTGGCGAGGCAGTCGAAGAAATACATAGTGTAATTAATTATGTCCCGAAATTCTTACCAATAAATAAACCAAGGTATTTAATGGGAATTGGCTCTTTAAAAGAAATTTCTTTAGCTGTTGCAAATGGATTCGATATATTTGACTGTGTTTTGCCTACAAGACTAGGAAGACATGGGAGTGCATTTTTTAATGATGAAAGATTGAATTTGCGAAATGCTCGATTTAAAAATGACTTTTCTCCAATTGACAAAACTTGTAAATGCGAGACATGTAAATCCTATTCTCGAGCTTATTTGCATCATCTAATTAGAAATGACGAAATATTAGGCCTAACCCTCATAAGTTTGCATAATATTGCTCATTTAATAAGATTTACCAATGCAATTTCTACTGCAATTAGAGATAATTGTTTTACAAATGATTTCGCTCCTTGGAAAACATCCTCTATTGCTCACTATACGTGGTAACGTCTTATCATAATTAATTAAATTATCAAAAAAGGTGCTCATTCTATTTAATACATTTGCTGAATTGCCCGAGGCTTACAAGGCCTTTGCTCCAACTGTTGATGTTCTTCCACTTATTCCTTTATTTTTCTTTTTATTGGTATTTGTTTGGCAAGCTGCAGTTGGATTTAAATAAATTCTTTTAGTTTAGATTGTTTGTATTAGAAGGGATTTTCAAGTAAAATCGCATCTCCAGAATTATCTACAGCACTCTCTATAAAATCGGCAATTTTTAATGCTCTTGAGGCTTGCTCACCATCTACCTCAGGTATTTCTTTACCCTGAACGCATTTAAGAAAATGCTCCAGTTCTGCATAAAGAGGTTCAATGGATGTTGTGCTAACTTCTTCTACATATCCATCATTTCTATAGACTAATTCTCCATGCTCTGCTGTGTATGATTCATGAGACTTTCGATGGATTTGTAAAGAGTGATTTAAGAAATCAGTTTCAACTAGTCCATTTTGGCAGTGAGCACTTAAATTTCTAATTTTTTTGTGACTCATTTTGCTAGCAGTTAGGCTTGCAATAACATTATTTTTAAAAACTAAAGTAGCGTTGACATAATCTATTAATCCTTCGCTATTTCTTCCTCCAACAGCGGCTAATTTTTGTATTTTTGAGTTTACAAGCTCCAAAATAAGATCAATATCATGAATCATTAAATCCATTACTACAGATACATCATTTGCTCTGTCTGCATGAGGACTGTGCCTCCTTGCTTCTAAAACAACAATTTCTTCATTATTTACTATTTTATTTAATTCTCTAAAAGCAGGATTAAATCTTTCAATATGCCCAACTTGTAATAGACAGTTACTTGCATTAGCGGCCTCTATTAAAGATTTTGCTTCCAACTCGTTAGCTGCAATTGGTTTTTCAATTAGAACGTTAGCACCTCCCTTGAGACAATCTAGTCCTACTTTGTGATGAAGAAGTGTTGGGACAGCAATACAAATAGCATCAACTTTTGGAATTAAGTCCTTATAATTTTTGAACCATTCACATTGAAATTGGTCAATAGCTAATTTGCCTCTCTCTTCATTTGGATCTGCCACTCCAATGAGATTCGCATCTTTGAGTAAACTTAGTACTCGAGCATGATGCCAGCCCATATTCCCTATACCTATCACTCCAACCTTTACGGGTGATGAGGTTGGTTGCATAATTTCGAATCCATATATTTATTATCATTATCCTCTATGGGGAGTCATATTAAGCTTTTGGGAAGGATAATTTTAACACGATCAATTTTTGGACCTGACATAGAAATAACTTCAAATTTAATGTTATTAAAGTCTAAAACGTCTCCAATTTTTGGAACCATTTGAAATTTTTCTAACATAAATCCAGCAAGGGTATGATAGTCAGTACCTTCTGGAATAGAACATTCTAACTTTTTATTGATTTCAATAATTTCTGATTTTCCAGCTATTGACCATTTTTTAGAGAAATTATCTAACATTCTCATGTCTGAATAAATTCTATTATTGAGCATTTCCTCTCCAACTATTTCTCCATTTAGGTCAGCTGCAGTTATAAGCCCCTCTGTTCCACCGTGTTCATCAACTACTAGTAAGAACGGATTGTAGTCTCTTACTATTGGAAATATTTCAGCTAGTGAACATGTTTCTATTATTTTTGTTACTGGTAAAAGGAATGGCTCTAATAATGTATCTGCTTCCATTTCACCTTTTGATATTGGCTTAGCTAGATAGCGTAAATCTAATACACCTAATACATCATCTAAAGACTCACCAATCACAAAGAAGCGAGCATGTCGAGTTTTATCTACTTGTTTCATAAGTTCTGAAAAGGTTATATTTTTTGGCAAAGTTACCATTTCAGATCTTGGAATCATCACTTCTTTAACCTGTGTATCTTTTAAAGCAAAAACTCCTTCAAGAATATTCTTCTCATCTGGTTTTAAACCTGTTACGTTGTCTGTTTCTATAAGAGTTTCTAATTCTCCAGCAGATAAACCCGAGTTTAAAGAATCCCATTTGTTATTTAAATTGAACAAGCCTAAACAGGCGCTAGCAAAGAATTCTATTGTTTTCACAATAGGATTCATAGCTTTTCTTACGGCATCGAATATTGTGGTTAACCTTAATGCAGCAGATTCTGGATTGTTAATTACTAAAGCTTTTGGAATAAGTCCAGAAACAAGAGTAACAACTAAAACAACAAATAAAAATAATAGAAGATCATAAAATCTATTTGATAAAATATTGCTTTTCCAATAATCATTAGCCAGGTTATTGCTTAGCCATCCAATTGCAATTAATGAAATTGTTACTCCAAATTGAGAAGCAATTAATGAAGATCTAAAGCGTTTTTGAATTTTTAAAATTGAAAATGCTCCCTTCTTTTTTTCTTCTATTAACCTTAAAACTTTACTTGGCCTTATTAATAAAAAAGAGAGTTCACTCGCTGCGAAAAAAGCTGGTAAAAATAAAAGAAATAAAAGTAGAGTTATTTTCATTCAATGACAAATGAATAATGGGGGTGGCGAGGATCGAACTCGCCTTAGCCAAATTATGAGTTTGGTGCATTCACCAGATTGCTACACCCCCCAAGGGAATTCATGTAATTTTAATTACATTGAATTTCAATATACAATATAAAAATAATATTTCAAAAAACACCTCAATAGGAAGTTTTTGTGAGATTTCTTTTTTTTCTTCTAATCTTTAAGTATTAATTTAACTTTTACTAATGGGCAAATTTTCGGATAAGTATGATTTAAATAAAGCTAAATTGTTAAAACAGTTAATTGAAAAATCTTACAAGAAAGGAAACTTCACTTTATCTTCAGGAAAAAAAAGCAGTCATTACTTGAACTGTAAACCAGTTTCATTAAATAGCGAAGGCTTAAACTTAATTAGTGATTTATTTTTAGAGTTAAAGGACTCAAGATCAAAAGCTGTAGCAGGATTAACATTAGGTGCAGACCCTTTAGTAAGTGGATTAATTGTCAAAGCAGCTTTGCATGGCCTAGACCTTGATGGTTTAATAATTCGCAAAGAAATCAAAAAATACGGAACCAAAGCTGGAATAGAGGGCCCTACATTAGAAGAAGGAACTTTGGTAACTGTTTTGGAGGATGTCGTAACAACTGCTGGTTCAGTGATAAAAGCAATAAAAAAGTTACGCGAAAATAATTATGTTGTTGAGGAAGTTTTGTCTATAGTTGATAGGAAAGAAGGGGGATTAGAAGCCCTTGAAGATGAAAATGTTAAATTAAGGAGTCTTTTTACAATAAAAGACTTTTTATAATTATTTCAAAATGCAAGATATAAAAAAAAAGTTTTGGCTTGAAAAATTTGATTGTTTTTCTATTACTGGAAAAGATGCCAGAAAATTTTTGCATGGAATAACAACAGGTAATATTCTTGATTCAGAAAATAAAGTTATCAAAACTTGTTGGTTAACTCCGAATGGATTTCTAAGGTCATTAATTGAAATTATTTTTTTAGAAAAAAACTTAGAAGTAATTATTTTGGCGGGTAACACTAATGAAATAATTAATTACTTTAATCAAATTATTTTTCCTGTGGATGATGTATTTCTAAGTGAACCTTTCTTAATAAATAGAATTCAGGAAATTGATGAATCTAGTTCATGGAGAAGTTACCAGCCTATTTTTTTCAAAACAGAAGATAAAGAATTTGAAATATATAAAAATAAACTAAATTTACTAAATCTCAATGATTTAAAACTTTGGAAGATTAATCAGGCAATACCCTCATTAGGAAAGGAAATAAACGGAAAAATTAATCCTCTTGAGCTTGGATTACAAGATCTTATAGATTTTAATAAAGGTTGTTATTTAGGACAAGAAACAATGTCAAAAATAAAAAATGTTTCTTCTTTAAAACAGGAAATAAGAATTTGGAAATCATTAGAATCTAATTTGAATTTAGACGTTGAAGATAAAAATTTATATATAAATTCCGCCAAGGATATTTCTGTAGGAAAAATCACTAGTTTTTTTAAATCAGATTCTCAAATAAGAGGTTTAGCAATGATAAAAAGAAAATATTTAAATGAAGGAAGTTATTTTTTTTCAGAAATTTTTGGAAAAATTATTATCAATAAATCTGTAGGATCAATTTTTCTTTAATTGATCTTTGATTAAATATTCTGCAATTTTTAGAGTAGCCAAACAATCATCTTTGTTATATTGGATAATTTTTTTTAAAAATATTTCGTTTTCTTTAATTTGATATTGAATCCACCAATAAAGTGCTTTCGAGCCACTTACATTTTTCTGCACCCATTCGAATCCAAGCCAATTAGAAACAGTTTTTAAGCCATAGTTTTTTAGTGGTAATATCCAAGACTTTCTTATTAAGGTATGTAAGTCAATAAATCTTGAGGCAAGTGAATCAATTTCTTCAAAACTAAAATTTAGTTCTTTAGCAATATTAATTATTGATATTTTTTCAGTTTCTCCGTAATGCAAAACTGGCCATTCCTTGTGTGAAAAAAGTAGTTCAATAATTTGCCTGTAAGATTCCCCTTTATTGTTTTTAAGATTTAAAATTGGTGTATAAATAAGATCTTCTTTTTTTATAGACAAATTATTTACTTTTAAAAATCCATATAAAAAATCATGCTTTTCATCTGGATTTGACTCAATATCAAATATATAAAATCCCGAACATATTTTTTCAAATAGATCTTCCGTATTATTTTTATTAGAAATGAAATATGGTTCTCCAGAGATATATGCTTGTGCTTGCTTTACAAATATGGATGTTTTTTCATACTTTTGATCGTTGAATTTAGATAATTTCTCTCCAAGTTGTTTTTCGTTATACGAAGCTAATGTTTGGGTATTAGTTATTCCTTTTGCGTTTAGTAATGAGGCTGTTTTGGGCCCTATTCCATCTATATCTGTTAGATATCCATTTTCTTTTGCTTCATTGTCACAAAATTTTTGCCAGGAACAAATAGTACATTTTTTTCTATCTTGAGTTATTTCTGGTATAGATCCCTCCAAGCATTCGTTCAAATTTAATAAAACATTTAAAACTTTTTTTCTTAATTTTTTATTTAAATAAATTTCTTCAACTTTAACTTTTTTATCAAAAGTTGAAATTACTAATCCTTTCTCAATTTTAGATTCTTGAAAAGATTCCAACAGCATAGAACAAAAAGCTATGTCGAATAAATGTTCTTTTGTTGTTTTGTGGCCTAACTTATAAACAGCAGGTAAATATTTATATTGTCCCCATTTACTTTTACCTTTAGTCTTTACAAGTAATTGAGGACGTATCTCTGCGTTTATATTTTGGAAAAGATTTCCTTTGATTTTTAATCCAATTACCCCTTTATAACCATTTTCACAGGCTTTTAATCCTGTATATATTTCACCATTACAAAATTCAGAGAAAATTTGAAACTGATTAATTTTATCTATAGCTTTATGGGGAGACCAAACTTCATAAGATTTTTTACCCTTAAAATCGAGCCATGCTTTTCTTTTGCATCTTGTAAAACTTTTTAAATGTAGAGAATTCAAATTATTTTTTAAGGGCGGTTTTAAAATTAACTCATATAAATTATTATAGATAATTAAAAGAAATCAAGGAAATTTCAAATTTGACAGCTGATAAATTAGACAAGATAAAATTTGGAACTGATGGTTGGAGAGGAATTATTGGTTTTGACTTTAACCTGTCCAATCTTTCAAGAGTTGTTGTCGCTGCATGTCAGGAGTTGCATTATCAATACTATAAAGAAGTTAATTCAAAGAAAATTATTATTGGATATGATCGCAGATTTATGGCTTGTGAATTCGCTAAGCAAATAGTGCCTTTTGTAAGAGGATGTGGTTTCGAACCGATCTTATCTGACAGCTTTGTTACAACACCCTCTTGTAGTTTCTATGCCAAGGAAGTCGGTTGTCTTGGAGCGTTAGTAATTACAGCAAGTCATAATCCATATAATTGGCTAGGTCTGAAAATAAAAAGCTTTAATGGATGTTCTGTTGACGAATCTTTTACAAGTGAAGTTGAAAAAAGATTAATGCTTGGAAATTCAATTGAAAAAATAGGTGGTGTTAATCAATTGGTAGATATTAAGAATTTTCATTTAAATAGAATTAAATCCCTTTTTGATATTGACTATATTTCCGAGAGATTAAAAAAAATGAAATTGAGAATTTTTGTAGATTCTATGCATGGTTCAGCTGCAAATTGTATGGCTGAGATTTTTGCTTCTAATGATTTAGAAGTTATTTCAGAAATCAGGAAAAATGCTGATCCTTTTTTTGGAGGTAAACCTCCTGAACCTCTTTTGAATTATGCAGATGATCTAAAACAAATACTTATGAAAAATTCAACAAATGAAGTGAAAACTTTAGGAATTATATTTGATGGTGATGGTGATAGAATTGCAGCAATTGATGAAAAAGGAAGATACTCTAGTACTCAAGATTTACTCCCATACTTTATTAGCTATTTGGGTGAAATTAAAAATAATTCTTATCCAGTTTTAAAGACTGTTAGTGGTTCAGATATTATTAAAAATATATCAGAGAGTCAGAATAGAGATGTGTTTGAACTTCCAGTTGGCTTTAAATATATTGCTGAAAAAATGATCAAAGAAAAAATATTTATTGGAGGAGAGGAATCTGGGGGAGTTGGTTTTGGTGACTTTATGCCTGAAAGAGATGCTCTATATGCAGCGATGGTTTTATTAAATGGAATTGCTGAAAAATCTCAATATTTATATGAAACCTTAGATGAAATTCAAGAAGATTTTGGGCCAAGTTTTTATAGAAGAATTGATATTAAATTTCCAAATCAGTCAGAAAAAAATAACGTAAAAGAATTTATCATAGATAATATTCCTGAAAATGTTAATAATCATAAGTTAAAAAGTATCTCAAAAATCGATGGAATAAAGTTGAGAATTGATAAAAATTTTTGGCTTCTTTTTAGGTTTTCAGGAACGGAACCTCTTTTAAGATTATATTGTGAAGCACCAAAAGAATCTTATCTAATTGAGGTATTAGAGTGGGGTCAAGAATTTATAAATTTGGCAGGAAAATAAGGATGAAAAATTTATATTTAGCGAGTAAGAATAAAGGGAAAATTGAAGAATATAAGAAATTGCTTGCTGGAGTTAATTGTAAATTGTTACTCCAGCCAGAATCATTAGAAGTTGAAGAGGATGGACTGACATTTAGAGATAATGCAATTAAAAAAGCGAGTGAAGTTTCGAGAAAAACGAATAATTTTTCAATAGCAGATGATTCAGGAATTTGTATTGAAGCACTAGGTGGTAAGCCTGGCATTTACTCATCTAGATATGCAGAAAATGATCAGAAGAGAATTGAACGAGTTTTAAGAGAACTTAATGGTGTTCAAAATAGAAGTGCTTTCTTTATTGCTAATATTTGTGTTTGTTCCCCAAATGGTGAAGTCATTATTGAAGCTGAGGCCAAATGTCATGGCAATATCATTTTAAACCCCAGAGGAAAAAGTGGTTTTGGGTATGACCCAATTTTTGAGGAGAGTTCTACCAGATTAACTTTCGCAGAAATGAATAATGATATTAAGGACAATTGTAGTCATAGAGGTAAAGCATTAAAAAAAATTATTCCAGATTTAATTGAAATTTTTTCTTAAATTCAATTAATCCAAGATCCATGAAGGCCATGAGGAATTGAAATGGGTAATTCATAAACAGCTAATTCTTTTAAATCTTTTGCGTCTAATATCACTAAATCGCTTCCTCTTCTTTCTCCATTCCATAGAAGTATAAATAAAAATCCCTCATCTTCTTTTGAAGAGTTTTCTGATGGAACCATAATTGGTTCACTAACAAATCCACTTGGGCCTGCTGACCAAGAAATCTCTTCCTTAGAAGTTAAATTTATTTTTTTTATTGCTTGAAGTGGAGCGTTCCCCAGCTTTTGAGATGTGCTTGCCATCCAACTAAAAGTTGCTTTTAAGCCTAAGTTTTTAGGATTAACAACAGCAAATTCACAACATTGTTCACTGAAAGTTTCAAGTTCACAAGTTTTTGTCTTTAGATCGATAATTGATCTTTTCAGTTTTCCTTCTGGATATTTATCAAAGTCAATATCCCTAAAATTCTCGTCTGGACCAACTGATGGGAAATCATCATAAAAAATACTGTCTATTACTATTTTGGAATCTTTTTCAAATGCATTTACATGATGAAAAACGAATCCTTCTGGAGCATCTATTGTTAAAGGAGGCTGTCCCCTAAATAATCCACCTTCTCTGGGGATGATAAAAAACTTTGCCTTTTTATTTGGGTTTGACTTTAGACATTGTGCTGCTCCTCTTTGACCCATCACAAATGGAAGAGGATTGAAATCAATAGCATTCTGTAAAAATATTGCCCAATTAGTTGTGATTGCGAAATCATGAAGGAATGCAAAACCGTTAAAGGTATCTTTTCGATCAAAAATGAGCTCTCCAGAATTTGTACCAGCATTATCAAATTCCATTAATCTAATGGTACTTTTTGGACCGGTTTGTACTCCAAAAGTGACTAAAAGTTCTGAAGATGCATTCGAGTTTAAGTCTGTTTTGGGATGAGCACTGAATGCTTCATTAGGCTTAAGTACTCCTTTTAATGTTGTTAAACCAATAGTGTCAAGACTATCAGGATCCATTGCATGTGGACCTGCTGCTTCCCATAATGCGAGAATTTCATCTCCTAATTTAACGACATGTGTGTTTGCGATATTCTTGAATTTTAGATCTAATGCATTATTTAAAATTCCTCCATTTTTTTGTGTTCCAAAAACACCTCTATAAATAAATTTATCTATTTTTTCTTCTTCCAAATAGCCTTTAGTTTTAACAAATCTATTTGTTAAGAATGGCTGACCATTTTCGAATTTTATGGATGTTATCATTCCATCACCATCAAATGGATGATGAACCCATTGTCCACCTCTCTCTAAAATTCCTGGTCCATTTCTTAATAATGTTCCATTTAGATTTTTAATATTATTACCTTTGCTAATTCTTAGAGGCTCCTTAGTTAGCTCCTTTTCTACATTTTGATAAGCACTTGACCAATCTTCTTTATTAAAAATTTTAAATTTATCAATTTTTTTATCTTGTAAATTAGTCACAACAAAGTAATCACTTTATCTATCTTCGCCAAAAATCAACTGAATTGTGGCTGATTCGAAAAAATTCCTATTTTATTGTTTTTCTAACATTCCTTTACTGCTTGGAATTGAATTAGATCTTTTTGGATCTATTTCGGTAGCCATTCTCATTGCTCTTGAAAAAGCTTTAAAGCACGCCTCAACTATGTGATGTGAATTACTGCCTCGTATTTGATTAATATGCAGAGTAATGCCGCTGTTATTTACAAAGGCAATAAAAAACTCTCTTACTAGTTCAGTATCATAATTTCCTATTCTAGGGGCTTTTAATTGAAGATCATAAGATAGATGAGGTCTACCAGAGCAGTCTAAAGTGACTTGAACTAATGCTTCATCTAATGGGGCAAAGAAATGTCCAAATCTGCTTATTCCTTTTCTTTCTCCCAAGGCTTTTGAAAATGCTTTGCCTAATGCGATTCCAACATCTTCATTTGTATGGTGATCATCAATATGGGTATCTCCAATTGCTTTTATTTTTAAATCGAACAAACCATGACTGGATATTTGATGAAGCATGTGATCTAAGAATGGTATCCCGGTATCAATCTCAGCAATTCCATTTCCATCTAAGTTTATAAATACAGATATATCTGTTTCATTCGTTTTTCTTTTTATTTCAGATTGCCTTAGAGATGACATTTTTATGGAAAATACTTAGTTTACATTCCATTAATGCAGTAACCCGCATCAACATAAATTGTTTGGCCTGAAATGCCGCTAGAGAGATCACTTAATAAAAAAGTAGCCGTATTACCTACTTCTGTTTGAGTGACTGTTCTGCGTAAAGGAGCCTTTTCTTCAACATTGTGAATCATATCTAAAATGCCACCTATAGCAGAACTCGCAAGTGTTCTTATAGGCCCAGCACTTATTGCGTTAACTCTGACTTGTTTTTCGGGACCAAGTTCTGCAGAAAGATATCTTACTGAGGCTTCTAAAGCTGCTTTAGCAACTCCCATCACGTTATAGTTAGGAATCGCCCTTTCTGAACCTAAATAAGTTAATGAGACAACTCCAGCACCATCACTAAAAAGAGGTTTTGCCGCTTTACATAAAGGTGCTAACGAATACGCACTGATATTGAGAGCCCTATCAAAACCCTCTGAAGTGGTAGCACTATAATCTCCAATCAATTCATCGCGTCCTGCAAATGCTAGACAGTGAACTAATCCGTCAATTTGCCCCCAATTGTCTTTAATATTTTTAAAGATTTCTTCAATTTGAGCTGGATTTTGAACATCAAGAGGCAAAAATAACGATGGGTTTAAAGGTTCAGTTAGTTCTCTAACTTTAGACTCGAATCTTCCCTTATCATCAGGCAAATATGTGATTCCTAGTTCTGCGCCAGCTTTTGAAAGTTGTTGAGCGATACCCCATGCTATTGAACGATTGTTGGCAATTCCCGTAACGAGAATTTTTTTGCCAGTTAGATTTAGAAGCATTTTGTTTATTATTTCTATTATTCTCCTATATAAAAGTACCTATCTTTACGGATTACTGCAAAATATACAATAATTTTCAAATATCAAAGAATTTTTAACTTGAATATGGTAAGAACAAATTCTATGGTTTTGGAATTAGGTTTTCAATTACCGAATTTCGAAATGTTAAATGCTAATTCCTCAAAAAATGAATATTTTTAATTCTCATAATTTAGATAATCGGCATTTACTTTTAATGTTTATTTGTGCCCATTGCCCATTTGTTAAATATATTGAGAATCAAATTTTCACCTTAAGTAAAGAAATTGAAAATACAGTTCAAACAGTTGCAATTTCAAGTAATGATATTGTAACTCATCCTTCAGATTCTCCTAAAAAATTTGAGATTACAGGCACAAACACAGGGATGGAGTTTTCCTTATCTTTACGATGAAAATCAAAATTTTGCTAAGGAATTAAAAGCGGCTTGCACCCCAGATTTTTATCTTTTTTTTTCAAATGAAGGAGATGGTGATTTTTTATTGTATTATCATGGCCAATTAGACGATAGTAGACCAGGTAATAATATCCCTCTATCTGGAAAAGATTTAAGCTCTGCTGTAAAAGATTTGAATCAAGATAATTCTTATCCTTCAAATCAGATGCCTTCTTTAGGTTGCAATATAAAATGGACTCCTGGTAAAGAACCAAGTTGGTTTAAATGAATTAAAAATATTTTTTACCCGTAGAATTATGGTTTAGGGTTAATATATTTACTATGCAGATACCTCCATTTACTTTAAATAGGCAGTACCACGAAATTGGCTCAGAAATTGAGAGTGAAGTTTTTAAAGTTTTAAAAGGGGGCCAGTATATTGGAGGACAAGAAATTGCCAAATTTGAGGAGAGTTTTTCAAATCTGATTGGTGTTGAAAATACTATTGGATGTAATAGTGGAACTGATGCTTTAATATTAGCCTTGCGCGCATTAGATATTGGTCTGGGTGATGAAGTTATTACCTCATCTTTTAGCTTTTTTGCAACTGCAGAGGCTATTAGTGCGGTTGGCGCTAATCCTGTTTTGGTAGATATAGATCCAGAAACTTATCTCATTAATACTGAACTAATAGAACAAGAAATAAATCCTAATACCAAGGCAATTATGCCAGTTCATTTATTTGGTAATGCAGTGAATATGACCTTAATAAAATCTTTGGCCAAGAAATATGACTTAAAAGTAATCGAAGATTGTGCTCAGGCAACATGCACAATGTGGGGAAATTCCAAAGTTGGTAGTATCGGTGATATAGGCTGTTTTAGCTTTTTCCCTACTAAAAATTTAGGAGCTGCTGGAGATGGTGGAGCAGTAACAACTTCAGATCAGAAGATTGCAAAAAAAATTAGAGAACTGGCTGTTCATGGCAGCCCAATAAGATATCATCATACCCAAATTGGATATAACAGCAGACTTGATACCATTCAAGCTGCCATATTAAACATTAAAATTAAATATATTTCTAAGTGGATTAATAATCGCCAAAAAATTGCTAATAATTACCTTGATTTATTAGAAAAAAATCCATTTATTAGTTTTCCAAAAATTAGCTCTGATTCAATTTCTCATTCTTGGAATCAATTTGTTATTAAATTAAGAAACGATAAATATTTTTTAAATGATGATTTTTCAAATTTATTTGATACTGATTGCAAAAAATACTATTCCTTAAGGAATTTGGTAAAACAACAACTTTTTGAAAAAGGTATTAATTCAATTATTTATTATCCAATTCCAATACACGCACAAATAGCTTATAAAAATAAAAATTTTTCTAGAACAAAACTCATTAATACCGAGAGAATTTGTACAGAAGTTCTTAGTCTTCCAATGTTTCCTGAAATTTCTTATGAAGAGCAAGTTTTTGTAGCAGAAAATTTAAATAAAGTTTTAAAGAATTGTATAGAGGAAATTCAAATTTCAGCATAAAGTGATTTAAATAATCTTTGTTGTATGTTGTGATTTACTATAGGACCTGAATAATTATTTTTTTCTAAATTAGATATCTCACCATTTAATAATTCTGAATTTGAAACTTTAGATAATTCTGGAATCCAATATTTTATATATTCGCAAATAGGATCAAATTTTTTTGCTTGGGTATAT
>QCNA01000011.1 GCA_003213375.1 Prochlorococcus sp. AG-424-A03
TTCAAATTTAATAAAAGTGAAGCTGGCCAACTATCGTTAATTGCTTGTTCGGCAATATTCATTGCAATTTCTCCAGCAAATTCAAAATTTTTCCATTTAAAACTAGCAACACTTATTGCCATGGAAGGAACATTTTCTAAAGTGCCTTCCATAGCTGCAGCGACTGTGCCTGAACAAAAAATATCTGTCCCTAAATTGGGTCCGTGATTTATTCCGGATAGTACTAGATCAGGTTTATGATCCAAGAGTTCAGATAGTGCTAATTTGACACAATCAGCAGGTGTGCCGGAACATCCCCAAGCTTCAATATCCTCTCCAAATAATTCGTCAGCTTTTTCCACTCTTAATGGGGATTGCAAAGTAAGACCATGACCAGTAGCTGATCTTTCTTGGTCAGGACATACTACTTTTACCTTATGTCCTCTTTTTTGGGCTGATTTTGCTAAAGCTCTTATCCCCGCTGCGAAAACACCATCATCATTGCTAATTAATATATTTAACGGTTTCATTAATCAAGACATTTTATTTATGGACGATATTTAAGTAAGATAAAGCAATACTTATTTTTACTATATCAGTGAGTCAAATTGAATCATTAAGTCAAATTGAGGAAAAACTAAATAATCTTTCTCTAACAGCAAAAAATAATATAGATAATTCTAATACTCATGAAGAACTGGATCAATTGAGAGTTTCCTTGCTAGGGAAAAAAGGTGATTTATCAATTATTTTGAAAACAATGGGTCAATTATCTGCTACTGATAGACCAATTATTGGCCAGAAGGCAAATTTAATAAAAATAAATTTGCAAGAACTAATAACTGAAAGAAAAAATAAACTAAACAGCGAAGCCTTAGATAAAAAGATTAAAAAAGAAAAAATTGACGTAACTATCCCTTCAATTGGAACACCCCCAGGGAATAAACATCCTTTGATTTCAACTCAAGACGAAATAATAGATATATTTTGTGGTTTAGGATACTCAGTTGAAAGTGGCCCTGAAATAGAAACTGATTTTTATAATTTTGAGTCTCTCAACATACCCAAAAATCATCCCGCAAGAGATATGCAGGATACTTTTTACTTAGATGAAAATCGACTGTTAAGGACCCATACTTCTCCTGTTCAGATAAGGTACTTAGAGAAGAATCCTCCTCCAGTAAGAATTATTGCTCCAGGGAGAGTATATAGGAGAGATGCAGTAGATGCTACTCATTCTCCTGTATTTAATCAGGTTGAGGTTTTATGTATCGATCAAGATATTAATTTTAGTCATTTAAGAGGAACAGTTCTTACATTTTTAAAGGCCTTTTTTGGAGATATTCCTGTAAGATTTAGAGCTAGTTATTTCCCATTTACTGAACCTTCAGCAGAAGTAGACGTCCAATGGAAAGGTAAATGGTTAGAAGTAATGGGTTGCGGAATGGTTGATCCAAAGGTCTTAGAAAAATTAGGAATTGATTCTGAGAAATGGACAGGTTTTGCAGCAGGATTAGGAGTTGAGAGATTTTGTATGGTGAGACATCAGATTGACGACATCAGAAAATTTTATACAAATGATATTAGATTCTTAGAACAGTTCTAATAGCATTTAATTTTTAAATTAGGATTGTCCAACAAATTAGTTTAAGATAGTTCTAGTTTTAATTTTTTGATTGGTACGTAAAGCAGGACTAATCGTTAATGATGGAAAGGAACTAGCTGTTCAAACTGCAACTTCAGTTCAAAAAAAATTGGAAAAATCTAATTTTGAAGTTGTAAGAGTTAGTAGCTCTGGAGGGATGGTTGGTTTCGCAAATCCTGATCAACATGTACGTCCTTTGGGATATACGAATTGTGTCCCTGAGGGGTTTGATTCATCAATGGAATTTGCAATTGTTCTTGGCGGCGATGGGACTGTACTTTCTGCTGCAAGGCAAACGGCACCTGCTAAAATTCCAATTCTTACAATAAATACTGGTCATTTAGGATTTCTTGCGGAAGCTTACTTGTCAAACCTGGATGATGCTATAAATAAAATAATTGCTGGAAATTGGGATATTGAAGAAAGAACTTGCTTTATCATTAGCGTAATGAGGAATGATCAGAGGAGATGGGAGTCTCTTTGCCTTAATGAGATGGCTCTTCATAGAGAACCTCTAACAAGTATGTGTCACTTTGAAATTTCTATAGGGCGACATGCTCCTGTGGATATTTCAGCTGATGGAGTAATTTTATCTACTCCAACCGGTTCTACTGCATATTCGTTGAGTGCTGGAGGGCCAGTAATTACACCTGATTGCCCAGTCGTGCAATTAACTCCAATTGCTCCACATTCATTGGCATCTAGGGCCTTGGTTTTTAATGATTCAGAGCCAGTAACTGTTTTTCCTGCAACTCCTGAAAGGTTAGTAATGGTTGTTGATGGCAATGCTGGTTGTTATGTTTGGCCTGAAGATAGGGTTTTAATAAGAAAAAGTAAACACTCAGTAAAATTTATTAGACTTGAAGATCACGAATTTTTCCAAGTTTTAAGAAATAAACTTGGTTGGGGTTTACCTCATGTGGCTAAACCTGATAAATAACAATTATTTGAATTTATTTTTTCCCTTTTAATAGAAAAACAGGATTATTTGGTTCTAGTCTCATTCCCTCCGCAATACTTAAGCTTTTATAGGTCTGAATTAAATTTAAATTTGTTTTGAAATTTTTATCTTCTAATTCCTCTTTCAACTCTTTAATAGTTTGAATATTAATTATTGGGATAACGATAATGTCTCCAATATCCATATCTTGCGCAAGTTTATTAATAATCTGGAGTTTAGTTTTTTTATCACATCCTCCAATTATTAATCTATTAGGGTTTTCAAAAGAATTTAAATTTCTCGTATTCAAGGTGTAATTAATGTCTTCCTCAAAAATAAATTTTGGTTTGACGTCAAGCCTTTTTGAGTTTTCTAGTATTAATGACTTTGAACCAATCCTTTTATCGAAACAAAACAAATCCAAATTAGGCCTTAACTTTAGTGCCTCTAAACCAATTGACCCACAACCTGCTCCTATATCCCAAATGACACCATTTCTTGGGAGTTCTAAAGCAGCTAATATTTGAATACGAACTTCCCTTTTAGTTAATAAATTTGGTCTATCATCAAAAGTCTTAAAAAAATTGTCATTGATTCCGAATAGAGGAAGATTGTTGTTCGAATAATTTTCCTTTTTTTTTGAAAGAATAGCAATATTCAAACTTGATATATCTGAGGGCAATGACTCTTTAAGATTTAATTTTCTGATTTTTTCATTTTCGAAGCCTATTTCTTCACAGAGCCAAAAATCATAGATGTCAATCAAATCAAATTCTGATAAGTTTTTTTTGATTATTTCTAGACTTTTGTTATTTGAATCTGTAATGATAGCCAAATTTGAAGGTCTTGCTTTAAGAGCCTCAATTAACTTAGTCGAATCTCTGCCGTGAATACTCACATTAACAGTATCTTGCCATGGGATCTTTAACTTACTAAATGCTAATTGAATGCAAGTATTTGAAGGGTAGAAACTTAATTCATCTTTTGAAAAATTATCTAGTAGTATTCTCCCAATGCCAAACCAAAGTGGATCTCCTCTCGAAATTAAAATTACATCAGTTTTTTGTGATCTAAGCCAGTTAACAAGTTCCTCATTACTATTGCTCGAAAAAAATAATTTCTTTTTTTTTAAACCATTTTCTTTCCATGATTTTATTTCTTCAAAATATGAATTTGGAACGGCAATAGAAACTGTCTCTTGAAATAGATTTTGTAATTTGAAAGATAGATCCTCAAATTTATAAGAATTAATTCCTACTACATGAATTTTTCTTTTTTTTTCAGTCATAAATATTTAATTAAAAGAAACTTATATATTTGAATGTTTTATTAAATTATCTTATGATTGTTCGAGCTTTTATAATAAATCAATTGTCTGAAAGAAGAAAGAGATTACATGATTTATTATTAACTCTAATAAATAAAGATAGTGAATTTGAGTTTATTGAAGAAGATTCTAACGATTTAACATCTAGCTATTCCGAAAAAGACACTTTGAATTTATCTCGAGTTATAGAAAAAAATCGTAAAATAATCAAAAGATATCAAGCTATTGTAAGAACAGCTGTTACTCTTGATGCCCTGATGGATTCTGAAAATGAAGAAAATTACAAAATCAAATAAAAATATTTTTTTAAAAAAAATATTACCTTTACTTTTACTACTATCCTTTATTTTTAACCCTTTAAAAGTATCTGCACAAGTTGCAGAAACAGAAATAAATGGAGAATTTATGAATGCCAGCAGTGAGTTTTTAAGAGATTTGGACTTTGAAACTTGGCAATTAGTAGCCTATAAATCACCTCTTTTTGAAGATAAATTGATCTTGAGAGTAATAGGATATCCAGGAAATCTTAGGATTGATCATCCCACTGACTTGAGGGTTGAATCCGGGAGAAAAAAGTGGCTTTTAGATGATAAAACATTACTTAATGTTGATTTAGCAAATGATGGAAGGCAAGCTGCAGCAGAATTCAATCTTGATGAATTGATTAAAAATTTAGATAAAAATAGACCATTAAGATTATCTTTGTCGGGAGTTTTTTCTGAGTTACCTGTTCCTCCTTTTGTCGTTAAAGAGTGGAGATCACTTAACTGAATATAATTTTTGTTGATGACTGAAAAAAATGTAAACCATACAAAATGGATGAAAAGAGCAATTCTTTTGGCTTCTTTAGGCAAAAATACAACGAGTCCAAACCCAAAGGTGGGAGCAGTGATACTTGATAAGAATGGAAAGCTTATTTCAGAAGGGTTTCATTTCAAGGCAGGGATGCCTCATGCAGAGGCAATGGCTTTTAATAATTTAAAAAAAGATGCTAAAGGCGGGTCAATTTATGTAAATCTTGAACCTTGTTGCCACCAGGGTAGAACTCCTCCATGTGTAGATAAGGTGATATCCTCTGGGATAAAAAGAGCTTTTATATCTATTGAAGACCCTGATGTAAGAGTCGCTGGTAAAGGTATTAAGATGCTAGAAGAAGCTGGAATAAAAGTTCACTTAGGATTATGTAAAAAGGAATCCTTAAATTTAAATAAGGCTTTCATTCATAGGAATATTACTAAAAAGTCATTTGGTGTTTTTAAATGGGCAATGAGTATTGATGGAAGAATAGCTTTAAAAAATGGAAAAAGTAAATGGATTACTAATGATGAATCAAGGGCATTAGTACATTCTTTTAGAGCAGAATTTGATGCAATAATCATTGGTGGAAACACATTAAGAAGAGATAATCCCCTCTTAACTACTAGAGGTTTAAAAAATCCTGAGCCTTTGCGGGTTGTTTTTACAAAAAGTTTAGACCTGCCAACAAAATCTAATCTTTGGGATTGTAATAAGGCAAAAACATTAGTTATTTATGATTCTTCTAAAGCAAATGAAAGTCACCTCTCAAGGATTCCGAAATGTGTGGAGGTCGAAAAGGTATCATCAGATAATCCAGAGTTGATTTCAAAAATACTTGCTAAAAGAGGATGTAATTATGTTTTATGGGAATGTGGCCCTCAATTGGCTACTGCTGCTATTAAATCTAATTGTATTCAGGAAATTATAACTTTTATTTCTCCAAAAATTTTAGGCGGAGAAAATAATATGAATCCCCTTGGGGACTTTGAGTTTGGAGAAATGCATGAAATTATTAAATTAAGTGAACCTCAGCTTAGTTTGATTGGTGATGATATATGCGTTAAGAGTTTATTCAAAAATTAATTTTTAAGATATTTATTTGGGTTAAAGTACCGTACGGTTCTTACCCAAAAAAAACAATACAGATACGGAAACTGTTGGTTTAGTTTATAATAAGTTCAAATTTGCCCACAATTATGCCAATAAGACAAGACGATAATCAACCTAATAGAAGATTTGGAATTGTAAATATCATTTTGATAGGAGTTGGAGCACTACTTTTATTTAGTAGCCTTTTCCCTAACCAAAATATGCAAATCCCTAGGGTTCCTTACTCCTTATTTATTGATCAAGTTAATGATGGAGAGGTAAAGAGAGCATATATTACCCAAGAACAAATCAGATATGAGTTAAATGGAGCTGAAGAAGGAGCACCTTCAGTTTTAGCAACAACTCCAATTTTTGATATGGATCTGCCCCAAAGGTTAGAAAGTAAAGGGGTGGAATTCGCTGCTGCCCCTCCAAAGAAACCTAATTTCTTCTCAACTATATTGAGCTGGGTTGTACCTCCTTTGATTTTTATCCTTGTCTTACAATTTTTCGCTAGAAGAAGCATGGGTGGCGGAGGTGCTCAGGGAGCTCTAAGTTTTACTAAAAGCAAAGCTAAAGTTTATGTACCAGATGATGAATCAAAAGTGACATTCGAAGACGTAGCTGGAGTTGATGAAGCTAAGGATGAATTAACAGAGATAGTTGATTTTTTAAAAAGACCAGAAAGATATACTGATATTGGAGCTCGAATACCTAAGGGTGTACTTCTTGTAGGACCTCCAGGAACAGGAAAAACTCTTCTTTCAAAGGCTGTAGCTGGTGAAGCAGAAGTTCCTTTCTTCATTATTTCAGGTTCTGAATTCGTTGAGCTTTTTGTAGGTGCAGGCGCGGCAAGAGTTAGGGATCTGTTTGAACAAGCAAAGAAAAAAGCTCCTTGCATTATTTTTATTGACGAATTAGATGCTATAGGTAAAAGCCGTTCTGGATCTATGGGAGTAGTTGGTGGAAATGACGAAAGAGAACAAACTTTAAATCAGTTGCTAACTGAAATGGATGGTTTTGCTTCAACTGATAAGCCTGTTATTGTTCTTGCTGCTACTAACCAACCGGAAGTCCTAGATGCCGCGTTATTAAGGCCTGGAAGATTTGATAGGCAAGTTTTAGTCGATAGACCTGATTTGTTAGGAAGAAAAACAATTCTAGAAATTTACACAAAAAAAGTTAAATTAGCAGACTCTATAGATCTAGATTCAATTGCACAAGCAACAAGCGGTTTTGCAGGTGCCGATTTAGCAAATATGGTAAATGAAGCTGCTTTACTTGCAGCCAGAGCAAAAAGAAAAAGCGTAGAGCAACAAGATTTAAGTGAGGCTATTGAGAGAGTTGTTGCTGGTTTGGAAAAAAAGAGTCGTGTTTTGCAAGATGATGAAAAGAAAGTGGTGGCCTATCACGAGGTTGGTCATGCAATAGTTGGTCATCTTATGCCTGGAGGTTCAAAAGTTGCCAAGATCTCAATTGTACCAAGAGGTATGAGTGCACTTGGTTATACTCTGCAATTGCCAACAGAAGAAAGATTTTTGAATTCTAAAGATGAATTAAAAGGACAAATAGCTACACTTCTTGGGGGAAGATCAGCAGAAGAGGTCGTTTTTGGAAAAATAACAACTGGAGCTTCAAATGATCTTCAAAGAGCTACTGATATAGCAGAACAAATGGTCGGTACGTTCGGAATGAGTGACATTCTTGGTCCCCTTGCTTATGACAAACAAGGTGGAGGTCAGTTCTTAGGAAATGGCAACAATCCAAGAAGATCTGTTAGTGATGCTACTGCTCAAGCAATAGACAAAGAGGTTAGAGAATTGGTAGATGATGCACACGAAACAGCACTAAATATTTTGAGGAATAATTTACCTCTTCTTGAATCGATTTCGCAAAAAATTCTCAAAGAAGAAGTTATAGAGGGTGAGGATCTTAAAACCCTCTTAGCTGAGAGTAAAATGCCTGCATAGTAAAATTTAGGTTTTCGTATAAATTTAGATGTTAAATCCGATAAAGCTTGCAAATAAAAATTTTCTTTCAAGCTTAGACATAACCACTGAAGAATTTATATATATCCTAGAACTTGCTAAAAATTTTAAGAACAAGGATGTAGACATAAAATTGAAAGATAAAGTCTTAGGACTAATTTTCAATAAGTCTTCCACGAGAACAAGAGTTAGTTTTCAAGTCGCCATGTCAAGACTTGGGGGCACTACAATTGATTTAGATCCTAATACTTCACAAATTGGAAGAGGAGAGCCTATTAAAGATACTGCAAGAGTGTTAAGTAGATTCTGTGATGTGCTTGCTATAAGAACATTTAATCAATCAGATTTGGAGGAATTTGCGAAGTGGTCTTCTATACCAATAATTAATGCTCTTACAGATTTAGAACATCCTTGTCAAGCTTTGGCGGATTTTATGACAATCCAAGAGGAATTTGTTGATTTTAAAAATATAGTTTTAACTTTTGTTGGTGATGGCAATAATGTTGCTAACTCACTTATTTTATGTGGAGCATTATTAGGTGTTGAAGTCAGGATTGCATGTCCCTCGGGCTATGAACCCAATTCTTCTATTGTAAATAAAGCATTAGAGATATACGAGAATAAAAGTTTATTGAAGATCACTAATGACCCTAATACAGCAGTTTACGGGGCAAATGTTATTTATACAGATGTTTGGTCTTCTATGGGGGAAGAAAATAAAAAGGAAGAAAAGGATAAGGAATTTGATGGATTTACTATTGATAGTAATTTAATAAAAAACGCAGATAGAGATGCAATTATTCTTCATTGTCTTCCTGCTTATAGATCTAAAGAAATAACTGATGAAGTAATTGAAAGTAAGAGAAGTAGAATTTTTGATCAAGCTGAAAATAGGTTGCATGCGCAACAAGCTCTTCTGTCTTGCCTAATATAAGTAAAAACTTGCACTTTCCTCTTTGAAGGGGTACAAATGTATTAGAGTACATATGTTTTAGTTTTGAATTCGTCTCGAAAGAATCTTTCTGAAGCTCAAAACGAGCTTTATGAGTGGATAAAAAGTTATATGAGAGATTTTCATCATAGTCCTTCTATCAGGCAAATGATGTTAGCTATGGGTCTAAGGTCACCTGCACCTATACAAAGCAGATTAAAGCATTTACAGCAAAAAGGTTTTATTAGTTGGCAAGAAGGTAAAGCCAGGACTCTGCAAATTGTTGATGAAGTATTTGAAGGGGTACCAATTATGGGTTCTGTAGCTGCAGGAGGTTTAATTGAAACTTATTCTGATGTTCATGAGAATTTAGATATTTCAGATATTTTTCAAAAGAAAAATGTTTTTGCTCTAACGGTCAATGGAGATTCAATGATAGATGCATGTATTGCAGATGGAGATATGGTCTTGATGGAACCAGTTACAGAATCATTATCACTTAGGAATGGAATGATAGTAAGTGCAATGGTTCCAGGACTGGGTACAACTTTAAAATATTTTTTTAAGAGGGGAGGAAAAATTTTTCTTGAAGCAGCGAATCCAGCTTATGGACCAATTGAGTTAAATTTTGATCAGGCTGTAATTCAAGGAAAGCTTTTAGCTGTTTGGAGAAAAGTTAAGTAAATAAACTATCCAAAATAATTGTTTTATAAATTGTTTTTAAACCAAGAAATTGTTTTGAGGAGGCCTTCCTCTAGTTCAATCTTTGGTTCCCAATTTAATAATTCCTTGGCTAATTGAATAGAGGGTTGCCTCTGTTTTGGATCATCTTGTGGGAGCTTTTTGTATTGAAATTCTAAGTTTGGATTTATTAAAACTTTAACCAAATTAGCAAGTTCTTTTATAGTAAATTCATTTGGGTTCCCAATATTTAAGGGATATTCATAATCACTCTCCATTAGTAGGGTCATTCCTTGAATTAAATCGTCAACGTAACAAAATGATCTTGTTTGACTACCGTCACCATAGATTGTTATTTTTTCATTTTTTAAAGCTTGGATTATAAAGTTGCTAATTACTCTCCCATCATCGAATCTCATGTTTGGACCATAAGTATTGAAAATTCTCATTATTCTTACTTTGACCCCATGTACTCTTGAATAATCTGAGCAAAGAGTTTCTGCAATTCTTTTACCCTCGTCATAACAACTTCTAATCCCAATTGTGTTTACTGATCCTTTATAAGATTCTTTTTGAGGATGTTCTTTTGGATCGCCATAAACTTCACTTGTGCTTGCTAATAAAATCTTTGCACCTACTCTTTTTGCCAGTCCCAACATGTTGTAAGTACCCATGAAGCTTGTTTTTGTTGTTTTAATTGGATTAAATTGATAATGAACTGGCGATGCAGGACAAGCTAAATGCCATATATTGTCAATTTCTAGTTTTATAGGCTCAGTTACATCATGTCTTATAAACTCAAAATTTTGATATTTAAATAAATCTTTAATATTATTTTTAGTTCCTGTAAAGAAATTATCAAGACATATTACTTCTTCTCCTCTCTCGAGCAATTTTAGTGCAAGATGTGAACCTAGAAATCCAGCACCGCCTGTTATAAGATTTCTTTTTTTATTATCCATATAATTAATGTGAACTTTATAAAAATACTTAGTTAATTGAGACCTAAATAATAATATTATTATTTTAATATTAAATCATAGGAACCCAATAAAAAATAATCATTTTATTTTGGGAAATTTAAAAAGAATGACCAATAAATTCAAACAAAACATTTGTTGCATAGGTGCGGGATATGTTGGAGGACCTACGATGTCTGTAATTGCATTAAATTGTCCTCACTTAAGGGTTGATGTTGTTGATATTGATGAAGAAAGAATAAAAGAATGGAATAACAATGATATTTCCCAATTACCTATTTTTGAACCTGGTTTGGCGAATATTGTTGGCAAATGTAGGGGTATTAATCTTTTTTTCTCAAATAAGGTTGAGGAATGTATTAGAGAAGCAGATATTATTTTTATTTCAGTTAATACTCCTACAAAAAAGAGTGGAATAGGAGCCGGATTTGCAAGTGACTTGAAGTGGATAGAATCTTCTGCAAGGCAAATTGCCAAATTTGCAAAAGCTCATACCGTAATTGTTGAGAAAAGTACTTTGCCTGTAAAAACTGCTGAAACTATAAAAACTATTTTGGATTCATCTGAGCAAAATGATGAGGTGAATATAAAAAATAACAAAACTTTTTCAATAGTATCTAATCCAGAATTCCTTGCAGAGGGAACAGCTGTTAATGATCTTCAGAATCCTGATAGAGTTTTAATTGGAGGTGATGACGATAATGCAATTAAGTTGATCACAAATATTTATAAAAACTGGATTGATCCTACTAAGATAATCACAACAAATCTCTGGAGTGCAGAATTATCAAAATTAGTATCTAACGCTTTTTTAGCTCAAAGAATCTCATCTATAAATTCCATAACTGCTCTTTGTGAGTCAACTGGGGCTAATATTAATGAAGTTGCTGAGGCAATTGGAACAGATTCAAGGATAGGAAGAAAATTTTTGAAATCTGGTCCAGGTTTTGGTGGAAGTTGTTTTAAGAAGGATATACTTAATCTCGTCTATTTATGTAATTTTTACGGCCTTTATGAAGTTGCAAATTATTGGGAACAAGTAGTTAAAGTTAATTTATGGCAACAAAAAAGAATATCAACTCTTATAATAAGACAATTATTTGGAACTCTTGCAAATAAAAAATTAGCAATATTTGGGTTTTCATTCAAGGCAAATACTAATGATACGAGGGAGTCCCCAAGTATAAATATTTCCAAAAATTTGTTGCAGGAAGGCGCTAAATTAAACTTCTATGATCCAAAAGTAAAAGAAGGACAAATCTTAAATGAATTTGATGAAACCACAAATAGGGAAAATTGTGTAGTTAGTGAAACACCTTTAAAAGCTGCAGAAGGATGTGATGCAATTATAGTTTTAACTGAATGGGAAGAGTTTAAAGTTTTAGATTGGGAAAATATTTATAAAGTAATGCGAAAACCAGCATGGGTGTTTGATTCAAGAATTTTTATAGATAAAGAAGTTTTAAAAAAGATTGGTTTCCAAGTCTGGACATTAGGAACTGTGTAGTGCTTAATAATTTTTATATAATCGCTATAGATTAATTTTCAATTCTAGATAAAATAATTTTTTCTTATTGATTAATTTAAAAGATAGATTTATTTATTTTTCTTTTCTTTATACTATTATTTTATCTAAATTAGCTTGCCATCTCTGTCCATAATCATCCAAATTAGAAGTTTTTTGAGCGGTTTTAAGGGCTTTATCTCCCATCTCTTTTATTTTATTGGATTTTGATAAACAATATTTATTTATTCAATATATTCCTCTCTAATTTAGTTCTTATTACATCAATACAGGCCTTTTTGAAAAATCTATCCTCTGAAAACATGTAACACCATAGTCTTTCTATATAATGAGCTTCTATTGGATGTTGATGTTTATTTACAGTATTAAATAATTCAAAATAAAACTCTTTAGGGTGTTTATGAATAGCATCCCTAGTAACTGCGAAACATCCTCCGTAACTCGTGGGAACGAAAATAGGTATATTTGGAAAAAATTGTTTTGAATATTTTCTAAATCCTAGAATGTTTCTTGAGATTTTGTTTTCATCCCAATCATTTTTATATCTAATATCTCTATCTATTGTTAAATTATCTCGCCAATGAAAAGGAGATAATAAACCTAATCTGCTTGCATTAAATCCGTTTTTTTGGAGATTCTTTAAATATTTTGAGATATCGTTATGTACCATACACCCAAGATCATCTATTCTACCTTGAAGAAAAATATTATTTTCTGATATATTTTCATAATTTTCTAATATATGGTGAAGCCAAGTATGAGATTCTCTTCCGACGTTTTTAATTTCTATTAATTTATAATCCCTCTTAATCTTAATTTTCTCACCTTTATTATAAATAACTATCTCAAATTCTTTATTTATCTTTCTTATCCAATCAAGATTTTCATTAAATCTTGAAATAATCACTGAAATACTCATGATATTTTGAGTTATCTTTCTTAGATATATTAATATACTTAAGATGGATAAAAACTCTTTATTAATTGTAGGGGCTGGTTTTGGAGGGGCAACTCTCGCAAGAATATTTGCTGAGAATAATCAAAAAGTTATTGTTATAGATAAAAGAAATCATATTGGCGGCAATTCTTATGACTATTTAAATGAAAATAACGAAAGAATACATAAATATGGTCCTCATTTACTTCATGGTGATGCTGATTCAAAAGCTATTAAGTTTTTAAGCAGATTTACAGAATGGACTAAATATGAACACAAAGTAAGGGCATTATTGAGCGATATGAGTACTACATCCCTTCCCATAAATAGAAACACATTAGAGCATATTTTTAAAATAAGTTTAAATAGTGATCTTGAAACTAAAAATTTTCTTGATTCTATAAGAGAAAAAAGTATTGTTCCAAGAAATACTGATGAATTATTTTTATCTAGTGTTGGAGAGAAATTAGCAAATATTTTTTTTAGGCCCTATACCCAAAAAATGTGGGGGATAGACCCAAAAGAATTAGATGTTCAAATTGGGGCAAGATTACCTGTAAGAACAAATAGAGATGAAAGATACTTTACAGATAATTTTCAATTTCTTCCTAAAAATGGATATTTTTCTTTATTTGAAAAGATGTTAGATCATAAGAATATTCAAGTAAATTTAAATACAGAGTTTTCTAAATCAATGGAAAAACACTATAAACATAATTTTTTATGCTTACCAATAGATCAATATTTTGATTATTGTTTTGGAGAATTACCCTATAGATCACTGATCTTTGAAAACAAATTAATGATAAATGACAATTTATCTGCGTCACAAGTAAATTTTACTGATAATTCACCATATACAAGAATGACTCAATGGGACCTACTCCCTAATTGTCAATCAAAGAATAAATTTCAACATACCTTAACCTATGAAAGGCCAGTTGATATAAGTAAAAATCCTGGGGAATATTACTATCCTGTTCAAACCCAAAAATCGAGGAGGATTTTCCAAAAATATGAAAAATTATCTAAAAATTTTGATCACATAACATTTTGTGGACGAACAGGGTTGTTTAAATATATAGATATGGTTCCAGCAGTTTCGATACATCTACAAAAAGCATATAATTTTTTAAAAAAAATTAATTAATACTATTGTTCCTGCAGTACCATTTCCATGCATGCTCGATAATTAATTCTATTTCTTTATATCTTGGTTCCCAACCTAAAATATCAAATGCTTTATCTGATGATGAAATTAATACTGGAGGATCACCCTCTCTCCTTTTAGCAATTTTGTAATTTATTTTCTTACCCGTAACTAAGCTTACTTTTTCAATAACTTCTTTTACTGAAAAGCCTTTACCATTTCCTAGATTAAAAATCTCAGGAGAAAATCCTTTTAATTTATTTTTTTGATTAAAAAGAAAATTTAATCCTTTTATATGGGCATCTGCAAGATCATTAACATGAATGTAATCTCTTATACATGTTCCATCTAAAGTTGGATAATCATCACCAAATACCTCCAAAATTTCTTTTTTGCCCGAAATAACATCAAATATTAAAGGAATTAAATGTGTTTCAGGATTATGATCCTCTCCTATATCACTTGAAGGATCTGCTCCTGCGGCATTAAAATAACGAAAAATTACACTTTTTAATCCATAAGATTCACCAAAATCTTTTAAAAACCTTTCAACAAAAAACTTACTCCAACCATATGGATTTATTGGATTTTGAATATTATCTTCACTAATGGGAACTTTTTGGGGATATCCATAAGTAGCACAAGTACTTGAAAAAACTATTGGAATGAATTGCGCACTATTTTTGTTGAATTGAACAATAGATTCCAAAAGATTTAGACTTTTTTCTACATTGTTTTTATAATATTTGATTGGATTTTTAATGCTTTCTCCAACATATGCATATGCGGCGAAGTGTATAATTCCTTCAATTTTAGATTCTTTTGTTAATAAATTATTACCTTTAAGCAAATTACTTATTAGGTTTTGATCTGATATGTCCCCTTCTATAAAGGGTACATTAAGTCTTTCTGTCACAATCTTTTCATGCCCATAAACTAGATTATCTAGAACTATAGGATTAAAGTTTTTCTTTTTTAAGGCTCTTACCGTGTGAGATCCTATATATCCAGCTCCTCCAGTGACTAAAATACTCATTTTTTATTTTTCAATTCAAATTAATGATCTTAACATTGGAAGTTTAGAAAAAAATATATAACTTATAAAGTATTATAGAAATTGCGGACGTTAAGCAAGTAATCTATAGATTAAATGTTGTGACTGACGTTAGGAGAATTGGGGCCATAGCTCAGTTGGTAGAGCACCTGCATGGCATGCAGGGGGTCAGGGGTTCAAATCCCCTTGGCTCCATTGAATTTTATTAGTGATAGCAATAGATTCGGGCGATTCTCACAAATCTAATGATTAGACTGATATGGGTTGATAGTTGACGATATAGCTAAATTCCGCAATAATTCTCGCAATTTACATTTAGTTATAATCTCTAACGCGTGTTATAGTAATGGGACTCACCTGTTTTTAGCCCTTCATGGCATGCAGGGGGTCAGCGGTTCGATTCCGCCTGGCTCTATTAGTTATTGTTGATTCTTACGCTAAAAGTGTCCCCAAAGGAACATCAGAAAAAGATGAAGGATTCGCAGAACCTTTATATGAATCACAAGAATTTCTTGCTCCTAGTGATGCAACAACAATAGTTATGCATCATAGTGGCAGGGCTGAAAGTAATTCAGCAATAAAACTTAAAAGAAATAACCTTTTATTACTTACTTTAGAAGCAATAAAAAAAATAAAATTTAAAAATATATCTTAATCTACCTATTTCATTAAGAGACTGATTTCTTTAAAAAGACTAAATACATAAAAATGTATTAATCATATTAATAATTAGTTTTCATTTTTTATGATGATTGATTCAATATAATTTGCAATACTTCTTGAACCTTTTTTATTAGTATGTGTATAGTCATAAACTCCATCATCTTTTATTATATTCTGTAAATACATCGGGATTAATTCTACGTTTTTTTTGATTTTAAATTCCGATAAAATTTTTTCTTGTAATTTAAAAACTTTTAAAAGAGGAGCGCAGTAATTATTATAAGCTTTATTTTCTTCGCCAAGATCTGGGTACCTATCATAAACAATTTCTTTGCTAACAAAATTACAACCTGGAACCTGTTGCTGGATAATAAAAATTTTACTCTTTGGGAAATTATTCCTTGTTTGAGTTATAAGATTTGAGAAAATTTCTTTATAATTTAAATAAACTTTTTTATTTATATTTTCGTTAAATATAATCTTTTCTCCAATTATCTTGAAATCTTTTTCTCGGGGTGTGTATGAACTTAAAAGATCATTAATTTCCGTTTTGGAATACAAAAAGAATTCTATTCTATTCCTTAATTCTAAAAATTTACTAACAAAAAATGAATTATCTTTGAAAAGATTTTTTATATATCGCCTTTTAGATTGGGCAAAATCTGAATCACTAAATTTTTGATTTACCAATCTTCTATCATTAATTCCAACATAGAAGATTACAATACTAACATCATCCTTATCTAAAAATTTTGAGTGCCAATTCAAAATAGATAAAAGATGACCATAGGAACTTTGACCATCAATGCCCCCATTGACAAAATCATAATTTTTAAATTTTAAATCTAAGATATCTTGAAATGTCTCACCCTCTGATACATATCGTTGATTAGTCGTGGAACCTCCAATAGTTAAAACTATCTGTTTATTTGAAATTAAATCTCTACTTCGATAACCATGTGCATCTCGCTTATAAAGAACATTGACTGGTTTTTGAGAAGAATATAGTTTTTTTACATCGTATTTAAAAATTTTATTTCTCTCTAAACCAGGAATTTGTAAATACTCATTATTTTCAAAAAAATTTTTACGCCAATCGCCTAATATTAATTCAACTGTGCAAATAAATAATGAAAAAAAAAGAATATTTAAAGATACTAATTTTGGTATTTTTAAAAAATTCATTTTTTAAAAATCTATTAAACTTTTAGCAAAACAACTGATACCTGTATGAAAAAAATAAAATCTTCTATCAATACCTTGAAAATTATTAAAGACGCCAAATAATACTTTTGCAACCTCACAACTTTGCCCAAATTCTGTCTTTGGTAAATCATTTAATAAAAATAAAATCTCATCATCTTTTAGTCTTTCAATCTTATAACTATTCTTAGATTTACCATCTTTTAATTCTTTAATAATCAAATCACTAGGCGGTAAAAGTCTTTCATCTAATACTTTTTTAACAACAATAAATTGTAAAAAAGTTTTTACATTTGTAACTACTCTTTTTTTATATGCACTATCTTTTTTATTTTTTACTAATTTTTCTAAGATAGCTTTGACCGTTGTTGGTACATTTTGGGAACCCTTCATAATTTTAATTTCATTTAATAAATAACTGTAATTTCCTCCCCAAAATGACTTACTAATTTTTTTATATTCTTTAAAATCTTCAATTAATTTTTTCCAATCTAAGTTAATTTTGTGGGCATTATCTTGGTATAAAATTTCAAGAGCTTCTCTCAAATTAAACCAATAATTTTGATTGCAATCATTAATATTTTGCAGGAAATTTAATAGAGATAATTCTTGATATGGTTCCCATACTATTGGTAAAGAAACAGTAGTTTTTTTATTTTTATCTGGGTAGTATCTTTGCAATAAAACTTTGCCACCCTTATCACGGACAGACGAACCGAAGCCTCTTTGACACTTCAAAGCTTTTTGTATTTTCTTTTCCCAGATCAGCTTTGGCATGGCCTTTAAGGGCTAAAACTACTATATACACCTTTCACCTTTTGGCCACATATTACTTGATCTCCTGACTGATCCTGGCATATCATAAAAAACTCTTTACTACCCAGCATGTGAGTTTACCTGAGATGGGAATATTATTCCTGATAATAGAAATAATGAAATAGGAATAGTTCTTAACTTCATAGAACCTTTTTAATTTCTTAAATATAAAGTTTTTTAAATTATTTTTAAATTTCATATGAAAAGAATATAAGTAATTGAATAATCTTAATGCATATTGATGATGCAGTTTTTTTAGAGGATTTATGCCCTAAGCTCAAATTAAGATTTTGGCGAAAGTCAATTCATACATTTACAAGCAAAAGATGCATATTTTGCGGAAAACCTTCAGAATCTATTGATCATATATTGCCACGAAGTCAAGGAGGATTAAACATAACAGATAATTGCGTTCCAGCTTGTCTTTCATGCAATGGAGACAAATCAGATGAGAATGTTTTTGATTGGTACAGAAAGAAAAAATTTTATGATCCCAGAAGAGCAATGGCTATTAGTGCATGGTTAGAGGGAGACTTAAGATTATATATAAGATTATTACAATGGGCTAATCAAGAAATTAAGGAAAATAAAGCAAATTTTGAACAAAAAGAAAGGATTTTTTGCAAATTATATTTTTATAAAAAGTAATTATCTAATTTGTGTTTTTACTTCTAATCCAACTAATTTAATAAGAACTTTTGCATTACTTGACGTATTTTTTTATGTGTTAATTTAAGATAAATATTATTCACATAGCAAATATAAATGAAAATTATTATTTCTTCATGTGGACCTTATCACAGTCTTCATCCAGCCAAAATTTTTCAGAAAGATGGTAATCTTGTCAAATACATAACAGGAGTCCCGAAAAATTATATTGAAAATCATCAAGAATTTCCCAACAAAAAGTTCTTAAGTTTAAAGGTTCCTTTTTTAATTGGGTATATTTGTATTAAATTCAGATTACTTTTAGGCGATAATCTTTATTCAAAAATACTAAGATATTCTCATAATTCATTCTCAAAAGCTTTAGCTAAAAATATAAAACTTCCATTTGATTTTTTTATTGGTTCATCCTCTTATTGCTCTGAAGCCCTATTTAAAGCAAAGAAATTAAACCCTAAATGCATCACCATAGTAGATCATGGAAGTTTAAATGAAGAATTTGAATTAGAGCAGAAAATTATTGAAGAAAAAAAATTTGGTTTTAAAATAACAGGAAATAGCCTGCACGAATGGCTAATAAATAAAGAGAATAAAGAACATCAATATGCAGACTATATTGTTTTACCAAGTTATTTAGCTAAAAAAAACATTTATTGATAGAGGTTTTAGCGAATCAAAATTAATAGTGAACCACCTTTACACAAATACAACTAAGTTTCAAAAAACTATCAAAAGGGATAAAAAATTTAGAGTTTTATTCTGTGGCAGTATCGAACCTAGAAAGGGCATTCACTATTTATTAGAGGCTTTTAATAAATTAAAAATTGAAAATGCTGAACTATGGGTTATAGGTTCTCAAGATTATTTAAAAAAAGATAAATTATTTAAAAAATTTATAGATAAATCTAAAAATGAGAAAATAATCTATTTTGATACTATTAATTCAAATAATTTAGCCGATTATTTTTCACAATGCTCTGTTCTAGTTCTACCATCGATTGCAGATGGATTTGGACTAGTGGTAATACAAGCTATGTCATGTAATTTACCAGTAATAGTTAGTGAAAATACTGGAGCAAAAGATTTAATAAAAGAGGGGCATAATGGTTTTATTGTAGAAACAAGAAATATTATTTCACTATCAGAAAAAATTAACTATTTTTACAAAAACCCAAAAAAAAATAAAAGAAATGGGAAACAACGCATTTGAAACTGTTAAAAATAATTACACTAAGGAATCACATGGAAATAGATGGAAAAAAATATTAAATCAGTTGGCAAATAAACAAAAAATTTAATTTTTTAAAAAGATAAGGATAGAAATATTTTTATTCTTTGGTGATATTGGTTGGAAAATATTTGATTTAATTTCACAAGGAAAACTAATTCTTGAAAAAGAAAAATTAAAAAAGCATATAATCTAATGTGTATAGGACCAGATCATCCGCTTTATAAAAGAATAATTATTTATTAAAATGGATTCCAATTAATTTATCTTAAAAAATAACTTTTGTAGATAGAAAATTTTTTTCAACTATTTTCCAATAATTTTTATATTACTATCTAGCAGATTCTAAAGTTTCAACTTTTGTACCTTTCATAAATGGATCACTTGATCTTTTATATTAGAATGATAGGAAGGGTAAATTTTATGCTGAAAAAACTTAAGCGATTTTTGATCCCAAATCTTAATCTAATATATGGTGGTCCATTAACTTTGGATGGATGGAGATGGATCTCAAGCAAATTACCTCCAACGGTAGATGATTGGACTCTTTTAGATATTGGTTGTGGATCTGGTGCATATACTATTAAAGCGGCTACTAAAGGATATATAGCGAGAGGTTTCTCATGGAATGCAAGTGCAACTAAGAAATGTACTATGCGAGCTAAATTAGTAAACTTAGAAAATTGTACATTTGATACTTTTGATGCAAGAGTCTTAGATAAGTATCCTTATGGAAATTATGATGTAATTATAAACTCTGAAAATATTGAGCATATATCTGATGATCTAAAATTAATGAGAGATATTTTTTCAAAACTTAAACCTGGGGGATTTCTATTGTTAACTTCTCCTTATTATTTTTATAATGTAATTAATAGTGATGATTTAGGACCATTTTCTAAATTTGAAGACGGAGGTCATGTAAGAAGAGGATATAGCAAAACAATGTTAGAGGAATTATGCGCAATTTCAGGCTTTAAGGTGGAAGAAATAACTATTCGTGGCGGATTATTCTCTCAATTATTAGAGAAAATTATTCGAAATTTAAATTTTTTATTAGGTGTTAAACTTACATGGTTATTAACGCTTCCATTAAGACTTTTCCCTATAATATTTGATCCTTTTGTAAGAAAAGTTTTTCAATATAAAGACTATAAGATTTGTCTTGTGGCATATAAGCCTAGATTTTCAGAACTTTAATTTGAAAAAAGAAAGCTATAAATTTATCTACCAAGTCTTTTTTAGGTCGAAGAATAGTTTTGGTAACGTTTTATTTCTAATAATAATTTCAATTCTTGGAGCTTTTGTTGAGATTGGTTTTTTATCAACTATAAATATTATTCTTCAGCCCGAAAACGATAAATTAATATTTTCAAATTTAATTTTTATTTTAATTCTCTTAATGAGTATATTTTTTGGATTATTTAAATTTTACATAATGCGTATATGTGGAAGGATAATTGCACTGACGAGTGAAAGTATATATTTAAATTCATTCATTTCTTCATTAAATAAATCATTGATTATATGGTCGGGAGAAGAATCAAGTTTTATAACGAAAAATACAATTTCAAACTATCGGATAGTCAATGGTATTTTTGTTCCTATAACTAATGCTATACCTCCATTTATCGTAAGTATTTTTCTTTCAATGTATTTGATTTATAAATATCCATTATTAGTTTTAATTTCTATATTATGTGTGGTTTTGTATTATTTTGCGGTCATAAAATTTCTTTCGCCCCTCTTAAGAAGAAGATCTAAAATAATAAACAATCAAGATAAAAGAATGAAAGCTTTGTTAACTTTTAGTTTCAGGGATAAGTTGAATTTATTTTTTAACGGAAGTTTTCAAGATATATTTTCAAAGTACGATAGGGGAAATAATGAGGTTCGTAGGGCTGAAGCTGAAACCATTGTATTCAATAGTATACCCAGATCTATGCTTGAAGTAGCAGTATATGTTGTTGTTGTTTTTGCGTATTATATTTTGATTTTTAACAACCAAAACGCTGATAAAAATAACATTACTCCAGGAGAATTAGCTACAATTTTAATTTGTTTTTTTAGATTAGCTGGTATAGCTAATCTAATTTATAACACCATAGCTGCAGTAGGCATAAATAGTTCTCAACTAGAAGAATTAATTAATAGCAAGAAGTTTGTAAATATATTCAATAAAAAAACAAATCAAGGTAAAATTGAAATTCCAAAGAAATCGATATTGAGAATAACAGGAAAAAGTTGTTATTTTAAAATACCTTTTAATATTCTAGATGAAATAAGAATTTCATCTGGAGAAATAACTACTATAGAAGGAGAGTCAGGAATAGGTAAGACAACATTTTGCAATTTATTAATGTTATCTGAATTTATAAATAAAACTGATGATTTCTCGAACTTTAAACTTGAAGATAATATTAGTTTTGAAGATGATAAAAAATATCTGGGCTCCTTATTTTGTTTGAATTCTCAAAACTTATTAATAGATGGAATAACCGCTTATGAATTTCTAGAATCTGCAAATCCATCAAAAAGGAATGAAATATCAAGAGTTTTACAAAATTTATTTGGTAAGGATATGGTTATTTCTATAACTGAAAAAAGAAAAAAGCTAACGGAATTAAGCGGTGGAGAGTTTCAAAGACTTCTTATTGCGAGAACAATTATTTCTAATGCAAAATTTGTTTTTCTTGATGAAACAACAAGTGGTCTTGATAATGCAAACGAACTAAAAAGTATCGAGTTATTACTTCAAGAAAATATTGGAATACTAATTATTTCGCACAAAGGTATAGCGAAAAAATATGCAAAAAATAGATACAAGCTTTGCAAACTAGAAAAACAAATTAATATTGAAAGTGTTTAATTTAAGTTGTAATAGATAAAAAGTAAATATTTGGTAATTAATGTTAGAAAAACTTTTTATTCAATCTCTAAATTATTTAAATCAAGGAATAAAGAATAAGCCTTTTTACATAATTCTTTGTTAGTTTTTAGTCGGATTTCTTTTTTTGATTCTTTAAATTCAAAATTGTATAAATTTTCAATTTGAACTTTTTTCTGAATCTTATACCAATATTCTTTGCTTGAACAAAGTTTTTCATAACTTATAAAAATAATGTTGGCCTTATTCTTTAGCAATTTAACCGTGTTTTTATAAGTAAGATACCATTGCTCGATCCAATGATTGATATTCAGATCATCTTTAAAAGTTAGATTATCATTTCTAATGGGTATGTAATTTGGACCAAATTCGGTATGACCAATCCATTTCATATATTTAGATATAAAACGATCATTTTTGCAATCTTCAATGAATTTTTTGTGTTGAATAAGTAAAGAGTATGAGTGCTGGATTGGATCTCTGTAAGGGATAAGTATCTTTGAATTTTTAAAAATATTAGAAATTAATTCAATTCTTCTTATATTTTGATTATTTTTACTAAGGTATTTATCTTTGTTGTATTTTATAAGTATATTATTTACGTATTTTTTAAATTTATCTTCCAATTCATAATCGTAAGCAAATGTTTTCCAAAAAACCTCTTCAAATGCTTCTGGAGACTCGGTTGAGACTTCAATACCATCCCCATGGGCTCTTTCTTTAAAGTTTAAATCATTTTTAATAAAGGAAATTTTAGACCACAAGTTAGGAGCTAATATGAATGGCATATCAGCATAAGATAAAGAAGCAAAACTATTTGATTTAAAAAGTGCATTTAATAAAATTGTCGTTCCAGATCTTGCAAGTCCTGCAATAAATACATGGTTGTCCGGCTTTTGTAGAGAAGTTTTGAATGAACTTTCGAAATCAAAAGTTACTTCTCGCATAAATTGTGATGATAGAGCAAATTGGTGAAGCTTTTGTTCCAACCAAGTGTAATTATTCATTTTAAGATTAACCTTCTTAAATACGCATAACTAAATGTTATTAATATTGAATAGATTATCCCAATCAATGAGAATGTAAATTCAAGAAAATTATTCAGAAATTTTTCTGTAATTAGAAAAAGTGAAGTAATCAATAAGAGGATAAATATCATTTGAAGTGAATACTTGATCATTTGCAATGAATATCTAGGAATTATATTTTCTTTCCAGTGATCGCTAATATTTTTATTCAAAATTATACCTATTGATTTTTTGCAAACTTTCACAGTCGAAGAAAGTAAGCCAAGATAATTTGAACGAATGAATATTTCAATAGATGATATGCAAATTAAGCAAAGAATCAATTGATTCACATTCTTTTATTAATATTTTTTTTGGATGACATTTTTCTCTTTGCCTTCTTGTTTTTTAAAGCCCTTTTTATTGGATAATATAATATACCCCATAATCCCAAAAAGAATGCAGCAATTAGTCCAAAAATTGCTGCTATAACTCCTCCTCCCATTCCAGGGCCTAAGTAGGCAATTAAACTCTTCATAATTGAGAATTTGAAATAAATTGAGATAGATTCAGTCATTACATTTAACTCTTGATGATAAAAATTTCTTAACTATATTAATATCCTTATTATTGTATATAATTCTAGCCCAACCAACATCATATGTTTTTTTATCATCTGCACGATTAACATATGTCCATCTTAAAGATCCATCTGAATTGATATAAAGCATTCGGCCAAAATTTGTTTCCTCAACAAAAAGGTCTCCATTTGACAAAATCTGACCTCGACCTTCAGTTGTTGTTCTTACATCATTTTTTATTAAACTATCATCAAGATATAAAGAATATTTATCAGTTTTGAAGTCATAAATGATTACTTGGTTGTTCCCATCAACAACATCACCGCTTATAAAATCCTTTGAATTATTATTAAAAACTGATATTGTATGGTCATTTAAAATATCAACATCATGTTGATGGAAAAATGGACCTGTGCCTTTCCAAATTATTTTATTTGTTGATGGTCGATATAATATAACCATTGATTGATGTCTTAAAGATAAAAATAGGTCCCCTTTTTTCCAGAATTCTCCATCAAAATCTACTGGTTGAATATCATTTAAATGAGTTGGATCAAATAAAAAGTTATTGATATCACCCGTCGCAAATAAAAGATACTCTAGACCATTTTCTATGAATATTTCTGAAAGAGACTTCTCAAATAAAATTTCTCCATTTGGCGACAATTTAACTATTCCATCGTCAACATAACCAAAATCACCCATCACTTTATTACCAACTTTTTCAATAGGTAGACTTTGTGGATAAATATAAGTTGAAGCCCAAATATTCCCTTCAATATCTGTCTCTATGGAGTGGTGAAATTTGTCATGATATTTTTGAAAAATTAGATTTGAACAAAAATCAATTTTTCTTAGTGGCGAATTATCAGTAAATACAAGACCACCATCTTCAATTAACTTTGGATGAGTTAAGACATACCTTGAATTATTAGCATCTCTTTTTATATAACGAAACTCTTCTTGATTATTTACCGATTTATTGAATTTATCAATATCAGGATTCCAAGTATGCAAAACTTGAAAATTGGTTAAATCAACTAGTTCAACTATTCCCTCTTTTAAATTTCCACTATATCTTGAAAGGAGAAGATAAGATTCTTTTGAATTAGGTTTACCATCAAAACCATTTAATAAAGGGAATCTTGTTGGGACCCTATTATCATCATTAAATATTATCCTTTTAACTTTTACTGGTATTTCAACTAAAAATAATGCCTTTTTTGAGATTCCTCTAAATCTTGGTGCCTCAAGAAGTTCATGTCTTATTAGTAGACCAAAACTTATTGTTACAGGTATAGTTAAAAGGATGAATAAATAAAGGATCCAAATTTCAATCTTTTTGAACATTGAACATTAAATAACAAAATGTTTGTGTAAGGTTTTAGATCTCTTTTAAAATAGCATAACTCTTAATTATATATCAAATACTATTTTAATAAGCGACATTTATTTGTTAATCATAATTATTTTTGATTTCTTATTTTTTTTAATTCAAAAGTCATGAAAGATATTAATAAAAATTTTTTAAACTTACAACAAAGGCTTGTATTTAAAGCAATTTTTATATGTTACATAAGGAGATAATAATATTTAAAGTTTTTTATTAGTTTATTGGCCCAATTAAAATAATAACTTTTGTTATTTAAAGGTCAAAAATAGTATTGCTAATTATGATTAACTTTGTTTATTATGTTTAAAATTGAGAATTTAAAATTTAATGTTTAAGGGATTAAGTTAAAAAGTATGAGCATTAAATCTAATATTAATAATTCCTATAGAAATGATTTAGATGGTCTTAGGGCTCTAGCTGTAGTTGCAGTAGTAATTAATCATTTTAATAAAAATATTCTTGAAAGTGGTTATCTAGGAGTTGATATATTCTTTGTAATTTCAGGTTATGTAATAACTTCTTCACTTGATAATAAAAAATTTGAAGGATTTATTTTATTTATATCTTCTTTTTATCAGAGGCGTATCAAGAGGCTTTTACCAGCACTAATATTTTATGTTTTTCCAGTCACTCTTTTAATTTGGTTATTAGATCCAAGTGCTAAGGAATCTTTGCTTACAGGCATTAGTTCAATATTTGGTGTCTCTAATTTGTATCTTTATAGTAACTCCGTTGATTATTTTGCCACTACAACTGAATTAAATCCTTTTACTCATACATGGTCACTCGCTTTAGAAGAACAATTTTATTTATTCTTCCCTATTCTTTTTTGGTTCTCTAACTTTAACTCTGGTCAATTAAAGAGCAAAAGGAATTTTTTATTTATTTTATTAATGCTTTCTACTTTATCTTTATTATCCTTTATTTATATTTATGATAAAAATCAACCAGCGGGATATTTCTTAATGCCATTTAGGTTTTGGGAAATAGCTTTTGGTAGTATTTCTTATATTTTTTATAATCAAAAAAATTATTTTTCAGAAAAATTAAAAAAAATAAACCCTTCTTTAGTAGTAATAATAATAGTTGCTATTTTTTTCTCTCCGATATCTTTTGCAAAAATCTCAACTTTTTCAACGGTATTCTTAACGTCTATTTTGATGTTTTCTTTAAGAGATGGGACTTTAATGTCTAAATTTCTTCAAAGAAAAGAAATATTATTTATTGGCAAAAGGTCTTATTCTATTTATTTATGGCATTGGGGTGTTCTCAGTTTAAGTAGGTGGACTGTAGGTATTATTTGGTGGACAGTACCATTTCAGATAATTCTAATAATATTGCTATCAATATTTAGTTACAAATACATTGAAAACCCTTTTAGAAACAAAGAAATTAAAATAGGAGATATTGGTTTTAGATCATATTTAATAATACCTTTTACTTCTCTTTTATTAATAATAATAATAGCCATTCAATTTTTATTAACTAAATACATTAATAGAGGAAGAATTTATTTAGAAGGTAGTAAAAAAGTTTTTATAAATGAGATTAATCCTGATAGAAGCTTTTCACCAATCAATGAGATAAAAAATACTTCTGTAAATATTAATAATTGCGTTAATCCAATTGATGTTAAAAAAGCTTTAGAAAAATGTTTAACAAAAAATTTTGATGCAAAAAATTTAATTGCAATATTTGGAGATAGTATTAGTGGATCATTGTTGAAACTTGGAGATGCTTTTTATCAGACTGGAAAATTTAATGTAATGAATATTTCTTATAACGCTCAGATCTTTCCAAAAATTAAATATATTAACAGTAAACAAAAAGAGTCTTTTTCATTAATAGATAAATCAGGAATTTATGGCCAAAAAAGATTAGTTGAATTTGCTTTAAAAGAAATAAATAAAGAAATATATCATAATAAGTTGATTTTAGTTGCTAATGACTTTAATCTTTATTTCTATGGAAGAAGAACAAATAGTTTTACTTTTAATTTTTATGATGAGGATAATAATTCCATTTCTAAAAGAGTTGCTCTAGAGCAATGGTTATTTAAATTAAAAGATTTTGTTAAAGAGATGAATAAAAAAAATATAAATGTCATTGTTTTAGGATCAATGCCAAGTTTTCCTAATGGCTCAAAATATACTTGCTTTTACAGAGATTTATTATCTAATTATCTTCCTCTTAATTTTAATGATTGTGTTGATGATGTAATTTCTAGAAGACATACAATAGATGGTTTAAAGTTAAAAAAAGATATTCTTAGCGAAGGATTAAGAGAAATTTCAAATTTAAATGATAACTTTATATATTTTGATCCAACAAATGTCTTGTGCCAAGAAAAATCAGAATGTAAAGTTTATGATGGCGAGAAACTTATATCAATTGATGGATCTCATTATAGTAATAATGCTGCTTTAAAAATATATGATGCATTAATAAAGGAGTTAACTAAAAAAAAATTTATAAGTAATTTTTAATTTTTTCTAAACAATAATTCTTTGGCTTTTTTAATTATTTCTTTATAATTTTTTAAATACAAATTTCTCAATACCCATTTGAAATATTCAGTAAAATCTTTTTTAGAAACAAAAAATCTTAAAAAAGATGGAAGAAATTGGAAATTTGTTGGTGAAAATTGTGCTGAAACCCATGGACACTTTGGACCTTTATTTTTACTATCCCCAAACATAAATAATGTCCCATCATATCCAAATCCGAAAAATCCATTAGCTTTGCTAAAAACTTCATATGATTCAATAGTTTTTAAATTATAGTTTTTAATAATATCTTTTCTTACTAGCAATAGATCTGTTTCAAAAAAATGTACCAAACCATAACCTTTCTTTTCAGCTAGTTTTAAAACTGCACTAGAAGAGCTGCCCCAGTTAACTTTATAATCTTGTGGCTGAACAAATTCAACATTAGGATGAAAAGTGAAATTGTATTCTATTAATATTACCTTGGGTGATATATCTAAATCTCTAAGAATATAATAGTCCATACCATCTACATCTATGGAGATGAAATCTAAATCACTAATGCCTGCTCTTTTGAGAATTTTAGAAGGCGAACTAAATCCCTGAGGTGTTAGAAATTCATTTAAAGCCAATACCTTGCCAGAGGCTATTTCTTTAGAATGGTTCTTAAGTAAAACCTCAAATTTCTTTTTATTTGCCTCAACAAAAATACTAAAAGCATCATGATTCTTAAGTAAATTGCAAGTATTAGATAAAGTCACACCATCCCATCCTCCTACTTCAAATGTTGTGATATTCTCCAAACAGTTTATTTTAGAAAATAATTTCTTTAGCACACCATCTTGACCGTGTTGAGAAAATACATTTTCTTCATATTCAGTGAATTCATATTTGCTTTTTTTATTTGAAATTGTATTGATAAAACCGTTTTTTAAAAAATTATCTTTTTTCATTTAAAAAATCTTGATTTATTTGGTAATTTTACTTTGCATCAGAGATTTTGTTAAGTAAATTAATTAAAATGTATTTTTTAAATTTTAGATTTGATTCTTAGCTTTAAATTTCACAACTTAATAATTTTTTTATCTAAAAAATTTTCAAAAAACTGTTCTCTTTTTAGTTCTGAACATTAATTTTTTTTCTTAATAGTAAAATAATTTACTATTTATATAAATAATATAAATTAATTTTTTTGAAATTTATATTATAAAAATATAAATAGATTTAGATAATCTTTATAATACAAAATACGATAATTATCTATATGAGAATTTTATATATTCTTCCGTACATGCCAATACCTGCTAATAGTGGAAATAAAAATTTAACATATAATCTATTAAAATTTGCAAATAAGGAATTTGTAATTGATTTAATGATCATTGATTCTTTTTGTGATAGTGAAACTATAAATAAACTGATAAAAAAAGATTTTCCAGATATCAAAAATATTTTTTTTTATAAAAAAAATAGTAGTATTAAATTATTTTTATATAAGTTTTTTTTCTTTTTGAGAGGTCTGCCACCTGTATTAGGGAATTACTTTAGTTTCAATGTATCCAATTGGCTTAAGAAAAACCAAGCTTCTTACGACTTAATACACTTCGATATGTGGTATTGTTCACCATATACTGAAGTTTTAAAAAAGAAGCCAACTGTCTTAGTTTCTTCAGATGCATATTCATTGGCAGCAGATTTAGCTAACAAAGAAACAAAACAAATATTAAGGAAAATTTATATAAATGTCTATAAATATTTTTTTTTAACTTTAGAAAAATATTATTACCCAAAATTTGACTCAATCATATGTGTCTCAAATATAGATTCTTGCTATCTTGCAAATAAAAATAAATTAAAAAATATTTCATCAATTGGAATTCCAATTGATCAGAAACTAAAAAATAAATACATAACACATTTTAATCAAATAAAATCAAACCCTGATAAGGTTAAGATATTGATTGTTGGCAATATTAGCCATAACCTTATTTCTGCAAGGATTTATTCATATTTGGTAAATGTTTATCCCCACATACAAGAGAAATACCCGAGATTAGAGACAGTAATCTTGGGCCAAAAACCTAGAAATTATTTATTAGAAAAGATTGATCAATTAAAAAATGTAATACATATTGATTTTGCAGAAAACTATTATGATTTCCTTGACCAGGATTGGATATATATTTATCCTCTAAATGTTGCAACAGGTTTACAAACAAAACTTCAACAAGCTTTAGCCATTGGATTACCAGTAATCGCAAATAGAATCTGCTTAGGAGGACTTAAACTCTCCAATAACGTCAACGTCTTAGAGTCTAATAATGATAAAGATACTATTAAACATATTACTGAATTGGTGGAATTCCCATCTAAAAGAATAAATTTAGGCAAGAGTGCAAGAGACCATATTTGTGAAAATTTTTGTATTAGCAATATTGGAGAGGAATATAGGAAAATGTATTTGAGGACTTTAAGATCAAAAAATAATCAATAAAAAAGTTTAAGCTTTGTCGTTAAACTATAGCTATCCAACCGTTAATTTCAGAATCATTAATATTAATATCACTGTTAAATTTTATGAGTTCTTTTCTTGTTATTTCTCCAGTTTGAGTAACGATAAATTTTTTATCACAATTTAAAATTTCTTCTAATTTATTGGAAAAAATAAAATCAGAATTTATATTTTCTTTTAGGTAACTTTTCATTTTTTTTATTTCAAGATTATTGTTAGTTAAACCGGCCATAAAAAAACCTATTGTGATATCAGATCGTATGTATTTTTTAATTAGTTTGTATGAAATTAAATTAATTTCTTCAATGCCGTTGGATATGCCTATAAGATCCATATCAAGGTAATTCTTTAATTCATTATTTGAGTATATGATCCCGGACTTTCTATCTTTTATAAAGATGATCAAAGGACTAACTATAAATATTGTGAAAAAAGTTACGATAAGTGATGATAATTTTGAAGGACCGATCTTAGTATCCAAAACTTTGGGCTTTGATATTAGTGCCCATCTCTCATTTTCTTTCGCTTTTTCCAAAGATAATGCGTATCTGTCATTTTCTAGTGAAGTTAAAATTAAACTTTGATTAAAAGCATTTCTCAAAAATTCTTTATATTTTATTATTACATCAGCAGGCCTTGATACGGATTTTAATGATGCTTTCGAAAACTCTAACTGTGACTTTAAATAATTAGTGATTTGAATTTTTAATAAGTTTCTTAGGCGATCCCTTTTTAACAAAAGGTTTTTAAATTCTTTATCATTATTTGTATAGATATATTTTTTGTCATCTATTTCTTGATTAATACTTTCTAGAAGGAAAGAAGTTTTTAATTCCTTTCCTTCTAAAGAGCTTGCATAGTTTAATATATCTTCATTACTTCCTATTTTTTTAATTTCATTTAATAATTCTTCTAATTGTTTAATCCTATTTTTATAAGTAAAAATTAATTGCTCATTTCTAATACTTACTTGATTTTCTGCAGTATTTGGATTCTCAATAAGATCCCATTTTAATGCATATTCTTGAGCATCTTTATAAGAATTGTTCACTTTAATTTTATAGATTTGGATTTGATCATCAAAATACTTCATCAAGTTTTTAATTTTCTTTTCTCTATCTCTATATGTGTAAGATTGATATTCACTTGCTATGAGATTCAATACATTTTCTACTAGAGTTTTATCATTATCTTGGTATTTAACATTTAATACTGCTGTATTTCTAGTTAATGCAACAGAGAGATTTTTACTAAACCAATCTGAATAATTAATCGGTGCTTTAATATTTTTTAGAGAATTTTTATAATTTCTTACATATTCGTAAACTGGCAAGAGAACAGATGGACTTTCAAGGATTTTTATCTCTGTTTTAAGTTTCTGATTAAAAGATGAACCCAGTAAATCGGGTTTAAAGTCTTTTGGAATCTTTTTATCTAATAAACTAGGTTTTTCTGAAATAACTATTTGAAACTCACCACCCCATATGGGTTTTTTTCTTAAATGTATAAAAGCTCCAAATATAAAAATTGTTACAGATGAGAGGAAAAATAGTCTTTTATTTCTTTTAAAAATACCGAAGTAATCAATATTAAAAATTTCAGAATCTAAAATAGACTTTTGATTATCTAAATTCATAATTAATTATTAATAAATTAACCCTTTGATGAAATAAACTATTTCTAAAATAAAGAACCCTCAATAACATTCTAATATACTTGTAAGACATTACATTAAAATTTAATTGTTAATAACATCAATTATGATTTTATTTTTTAAACAAAAGTCAAAAATAAGATTAAAAGGTGAAAATCAATGAAAAAGGCCTTGATATGTGGTGTTTCAGGGCAGGATGGCTCATATTTAGCAAAGTTTCTGCTAAATAAAGGTTATTCAGTAACTGGTACTTCAAGAGACATAGAATCCAATTCTTTTAGCGGATTAATTTATCTTGGAATAAAAGAAGATGTTAATTTAGTTTCTATGTCTATGACAAACTTTAAAAGTGTTCTAGAAGTTGTTGAGTCTTGTAAACCTGATGAAATTTATCACTTATCTGGGCAAAGTTCTGTCAGCATGTCATTCGATTTTCCTATCGAAACTATTGAAAGTATTAACAATAGTGTATTGAACTTGTTAGAGGCTATTAGATTTTCCAAAAAGAAGATAAAGCTATACAATGCTTCCTCTGGAGATTGTTTCGGAGGTAATAATGGTAACCCATGTAACGAAAATACGGCATTTGATCCTAAAAGTCCTTACGCAGTTGGTAAAGCTGCAGCTTTTTGGGCGGTAGAAAACTATAAAGTTGCGTATGATATTTTTGCTTGTAATGGAATTTTATTTAACCATGAATCTGTTATTAGATCTGACAGGTTTGTGTTGAAAAAGATCATTAAAACTGCTGTAAGAATATCTAAAGGGAGTGAAGAAAAATTGATCCTAGGAGATTTGTCTATATGCAGAGATTGGGGCTGGGCTCCAGAATATGTAGAGGTAATGTGGAAGATTATGCAACATAAAGAACCTGAAAACTTTGTTGTTGCTACTGGCAAATCAGAATCCTTGAAGAATTTTGCATTAAAGGTTTTTGATAAATTAAATTTAAATTTGGAAAATCATATTATCTCTAGTAATGAATTTAAGAGACCTACTGACATTAAAATAAGTTATGGAGATCCATCAAAAGTAAAAAAATTATTAAATTGGGAAGCTAAGTATGATGTGAATGATGTTCTTAATCTAATGCTAGAGCATGAGAATAAAATTTCTAATTAAAAATAGTATATTTGTAATTGATTTATGAAATATATGAGAAAAAATAAATTAAACGAAAAAATTGATGAAAAATTAAATTGTAGAATTCATTTAGAAACTATTCTTTTTCCTAAGAGTAGTAATTTTTACTAACTATGAATAAAAATTTAGATAAAACCAAAAATAATTCTAAAAAAAAAGATTAATGAAAATATTTATTTCATTTTCTAAGTTATTAATTTTTTTAATAATTCCAACTGGTTACTTTTTCACTAAAGAATTTCTTAATGAATACAATTTTTCTTATTTTTTGCTTTCATTAACTTCGGAGCTTATATTATTTGCAATTTTAAAAAAATCTTTTATAAGTATTATTTATAAAATATCCAACTATATAATTCTTACAGTTATTTTATTAGCATATTATATACAATTTTATTTCATATTATATGTACAGTCAGCAGAAGGACTGGAAATTTATAGAAGATTTTTTTATAGTCAATTAGACTATGAAAATATCGATCAGAACTTATTAATTACATATTCTATCATTACTACATGTTTACTTTTTGTTTTCTTATTAGCACTAAATTTATTTAAGTATATTTTTAAAGATTTAAATTATAAATTTGATTTCGATGTTTATAAGATACAAAAATATAAGCCTATAAAACTTAGAAAAATTAAAGATTATATAGTTAAAAATATTTTTGTAATTACCTGTTTATCTTTCTTATCACTTTTTTTGGTGGAATATTTTAAAATAGGCACAATTTATTATGCAGAAAATAAATTACCCTTTAGATTAGGTGGAATTATTTATTTAACATTAAAACTACTCCCAATTTTATATTTAAGAACGTATCATTTATGCCTTTTGTATAAGATTAATTATTTATCTAAAATAACAATTTTTTTGTATGCTGTTTATTGTTTTTCATGTTCATTTATTACAACTAGTAGAACATATATATTCTATTTTTTATTCACAATAATTACATATAATTTATTAATTAATAGATTTAAAATAAAGAATTTAATTTTAATAGTTTTTTCTTTATTTCCTATTCAAATTTTAACCTTAGCGATAACTAATTTAAGAAGTAGTAATTTACTTAGTCAAATTAAAGTTATTACCAATGAATCAATATTTTCCCTAGATTATGCAGAAACATTTTTTTTTCTAGATAATAATATAAAATTTTTATTTTTAATTTTCTCTTCGTTATTTAGGATACAAGGTTCTGAACCCCTTATGAATGTCTTGAGTGCAAAAAATGAAATTATGAATGTTAATTTTTGGGATAGTTTAATTGGATTAAATACTCGGCTTACAACTTTTTATACTACTAATATTTTAAATAGGGATAATTTTGGGACTGAGTTTACCCCAGCTCTAATAGGATCTTTTTTTATTACTGCAAAAAACTTATTACTGGTACTAGTTTTGTTTTTCATATATTTAATATTTTGGCAGACATTAATAAATTTTTTATCTAAATTAAATTTACGTTCATTTGTAGTGATTCTACCTTTTTTATATTGTCTGATTCTTTTACTTAGCCAAGGAGCTTTTCAAGTTGTTGGATTTTTATTGACCATATCACAATTTTTATTATTTTTTATTCCAATTGAAATTGAGTTTTTAAAAATTGAGAGAAGTATGAATAGTTGAAATTTGGAATTTTAGTTTAAACTAAAATAAAACGACTAAAGTTTCATAGTTAATGGTAATTTTCAAATACGACAAATATAAGAACTTAGATACTTCTCATAATTGGTTAGATAACATAATTCTTAATATGATTAAGAAAATACCCTGTGAAAGCATTATAGATCTTGGATGTGGCAATGGGAACTTTGCCGCTAGATTGCAAAAGGAAGGTTACGATATTGTTGGTGTAGACGCAGAGGAAACTGGAATTGAAATTGCAAAAAAAAATTACCCAAAATTAAAATTTTTTCAATATAGCATTTATGATGATCCACAATATTTAAAGATAAATAAAGTAGATTTGATAACCTCCATAGAGGTAATAGAACATTTGTATAAGCCGGATGAATTATTAATGTTTGCAAAATATTTTTTGAAATCAAAAGGTAAATTAATATTATCTACACCTTATTATGGGAACTATATCAAAAATCTATTATGTTCAATATTTAATAAATGGGATGATCAATTTACTGTTTTATGGGATGGGGGACATATAAAGTTTTTTTCTCTAAAGACTTTGAATGTTTTGCTTGAGAAATCAGGATTTAGTATAATTTCTCACAAAATTTGCAGTAGAAAAAACTTCTTTTTGAATTATATTTGGCCTAATAACATCATTATTATTGCAGAAAAGAATAATTGAAATAGCTAAATATGGATAATATTTGAATTTAATATTAATATTGAATAATAGATTATTGAATTATAAAAATTGCATTTCTTAAACAAAATAGATATGAGTAAAAAGATAGCTTCAAATTTTACTCAGAGAATTTAATTATTTTTATCTTTATGAAAATATTAATATTTAGTTCTAATTCAAGTTCTCGTGGTGGAGGAGAGAGGTTTTTAATAAACCTTGCAAAGTCTCTAAAAGATCTAGGCAATAATGTAGAGATTGTTTTGTCAACAAATAAATATATGGATACATGGTCCAGAGAATTTGAAGAATTAAATTTAAATATCCACAGATATAATCTAAAAGCTTTAGTTCAAAGAAAATTAAGGTTTGTATCTGCTATTTTAGATTTCTATCAGATAAAAAAATTAAAAGACATCTGCAATCAAATAATGCCTAATCTAATCATTGTTAATCAGCAATATGATGAAGATGGATTAGATTATATCAAAGGTGCACTGAGCTCAAAAATAAGTAACGTAATTGGTTTTATACATATGCCAATGACAAATAGTAAAAAAGATAGGCCTTTGGGTCTCTTAAGAATGAAGTTACTTAAGAGTTGGTATTATAAAAATCCTTATAAAGTGGTTTTTTGCTCAGAGGGTTCTAAGACAGAATTCAAAAACTTTTATAAAAAAATAGATAATGTTTTTGTAGTTAATAATTCAATTCCTCTTTTTAAGGTAAGGGATTATAATGATTACTATAAAAGAAGAAAAAATTGCGATATAATAAATCTTACTTTTGTT
>QCNA01000012.1 GCA_003213375.1 Prochlorococcus sp. AG-424-A03
TTTATGGCCTTGCTGCATTTTATTGGATTAAAAAAGGAAGTTTATTATTATCAGATGAAATTATTGATGCTGTAGGAAAAATGTTATCTTTCTCCAGTAATAATGCAACAAGCTTTTTAATTGATTTACTTACTGGAACAACAAGTGGACCTCGTATTGAAGGCGAATTATGGGAAAATTGGAAATACCAAAGAAGTATAATAAATGATTGGCTACATGATTTAAATTGGGAAGAATTGGTTGGTATAAATTGCTGTCAGAAGACTTGGGATGATGGACCATTTGGTCGTGAGAAAGAATTTTATGGATATGATAATAAAAATAGAAACGCTATGAACTCTGATTCAGCTGCAAGGGTTTTGGAGGAAATTATGATTCATATTGATTATCAAGAAAATAATTTAAATTTGCGAAGTTTTTTAAAAAGAAATTTAAATAAAGTTGTTCTTAAAAAGGATTCTCTTAATCAAATAGATGGTTTTTTGGGTGAAGGATTACCAGAAAGCATTAATCTTTGGAGTAAAGCAGGCTTAATGTCTGAAGTTAGACATGATTCTGCTTGGTGGATTAATAATCAATCTCTACAAACTTTATTAGTAGTTTTTTGTAATGGAGAAAAATATTCCAAAGATTCTTCCCTTTTACCTTTTATAGCAAAAGAAGTATACGATTTTAATAAGAGATATACTATTGAGGACTAAAGTGAATCTTCTAAGAAATTAGAATCTAATTTGTCAGTATAGGCTTCATAAGGCAACATCATTACTTCTTCAAAATCTAAATCATTCATAATCCATTCTCTATATTCAGCTAATAAACTTTTTCTATCTTCATTATCTAATTCATAAATACGCAACGCTGTATCTTTAAAATTTTCTTTAATTAAATTTTCAATTTCTTTCCTCTTCATTTTATGTAAGTTCTCCTTCCAAAATTACTCTTCTTATTGTTGACAATGCAATTCCTGTTTGTGATCTGATTGATCGATAAGAATATCCTTCATTACGCAATCTGATTACTAAAGATTCTTTTAGAGGACTTATTTTGGGCCTTCCTCCCAAATTATTTCCAGATAATTTTCTGCGTAATAGTTGTTCTTTTTTTCTTTCACCTAAACTTTTGTCTTCTAAATTATCTAATTCATATAAAATCTTAAAAATTGAAGAATTTGTATTAGAAGATTCATTAGAAGCAAAAAAACCAGTCAAAGTTCGCAATTGAATATCCTTATTAATAAGTTTATTTATTGTTATCAAACATTCTTTTTTATTTTTAAATGCTCGATCAAGCTGAGTGATTATTAATTGATCGCCTTTTGATAAGGAATTTATAGCTTTATTGAGTTGGGGTTTGATTTCTTCATCTAAACTTATAAATTCAGAGAATACTAAACTGCATCCCTCTTCCTTCAAAATTTTTATTTGCTCTTCTAAATATTCATATTCGTTATGAGTAGCTCTAGCATAACCTATTGCTTTAGAGTTTTTACTTTTTTCCGATAATAAAATACGTTTTCTTTTAAATTTAAAAGTCAATGTTTTATTACATATATTTTTTACTGTATCAAAAAATAATTAAAAAACACTTTTTAGTACAAAATATTGCAATTATTATTAACTTTTGAGCTATACTTTTAAAATTAGTATGTTCTGATATCTGTATTAAAAATACTATTATGAAATCTGATTCAATTTTAGTTAATGAAACAAGAAAGTTGTGTAACGAGTAAGTTTAATTAAGATTTTCTAAATTGCAGAAGGATTAGTTGAATTAATTGATTTATTGACTTCCTTTGAATGAGCTTCGTCTTTGAAATTATAAATAGTTAATTCATCTTGTTTTTAGTAAAATATAATTACAGGTCAAGAAGATTTAATGTGACTAGTAATCCTAATAGTTTAATTTCAAAACCTGAATGGTTAAGGGTCAAAGCTCCACAAGTTGAGCGAATTGGTAATACTGCAAATTTATTAAATGATTTAAATCTCAATACCGTATGTCAAGAAGCAAGCTGTCCAAATATCGGCGAATGTTTTGCTAGTGGAACTGCAACTTTCCTCATAATGGGTCCTGGTTGCACTAGGGCATGTCCATATTGCGATATTGATTTTGATAGATCTAAGAGAGACTTAGACCCAACTGAACCATATCGTTTAGCCGAAGCCGTTTTTAGAATGAAGCTTAAGCATGTTGTAATCACATCAGTTAACAGAGACGATCTTGAGGATGGTGGCGCATCTCAATTTTTTCAATGTGTTCATCAAATAAGAGAAAAATCTCCTGAAACTACTATTGAGCTTCTAATACCTGATCTTTGTGGCAACTGGAAAGCGCTTGAAAAAGTTCTTGATTCAAATCCAAACGTTTTAAACCACAATATTGAGACTGTGCCTTCTCTATATAAAAAAGTAAGACCTCAGGGTAAATATGAGAGAACTCTTGAGTTACTTAAAAGAACTAGAGACTATTCTCCCAAAGTTTATACAAAGTCAGGCTTTATGCTTGGTTTAGGAGAAAAAGATGAGGAGGTCTTAAGTCTTCTTGAGGATTTAAAAAATAATTTCGTTGATATTGTTACTATTGGCCAATATCTATCTCCTGGTCCTAATCATTTACCTGTTCAAAGATTTGTGAGTCCCTCAAAATTTAATTATTATAAAGTTTTCGGGGAAAAAAATCTGGATTTTATGCAAGTAGTTAGTTCTCCTTTAACTCGAAGCAGTTACCATGCTGAAGAGATTCAAAAACTTATGAAAAAGTATCCAAGATAGTAATTTTCATTTATTTGAATCTACCCACTCATTTAATTTCCATTCAACTAGATCATTTTTAATCATTGGATCATTCTTAATTATTTTTAGTGCATTTTCATAATTATTTATTTCAAGAATTAGTAATCCGCCAGCGCCTGGCCTTTTTAACTCATCTACTAAAAAACCACTTTTTATATTAATTCCCTCTTTTTTTAATTTTTTTATCCAATCATTATGTTCGTTAATTACTTTTCGTTTTAAATTATCACTAATTAAGTATTCTTTTTTTATAGTTTCAGTTTTTATAAAGAAAGGCATTTACATTTTCTTAATGCCAAGCATCTCTTCTTCACTTGGGGGAACAATTAATTTGAAAGTACTCTTAAAATGAGACCAATTTTCAATTATTTTGGCAGCCTTTAAGCTATTTGTTTTTGCTCGATATTCTCTAATAATTTCAAATAAAATATCTTCCTGCATTGATGAAGTTATTTTATGAATGCTTACTATTTCCTTATTAACTTTATTATTTAAATCATTATTCTCATCGATTATGAAAGCTATTCCACCTGTCATGCCCGCACCAATATTTCTTCCTGTGGAACCTAAAATAACTACTTTCCCACCAGTCATGTATTCACAACAATGATCTCCTGCTCCCTCTGTTACTGCTGTAGCACCACTATTTCTTACTGCAAATCTTTCTCCCGATTTTCCTAAAGCAAATAATTTCCCACCTGTTGCTCCATAAAGGCAGGTATTTCCTAGAATAACTTGTTCGGAAGAGATTTGATCTATTTTTGGTGGAATTATTGTGAGTATTCCGCCATTCATTCCTTTACAAACATAATCATTGGCTTCTCCGATTAATTGAACATTCATTCCCTTTAATAAAAAGGCACCAAAGCTTTGTCCCGCATATCCTTTGAAATTTAAGTTAAGTTCGCCATTGAAGCCGTTGTTTCCGTGAAGTTCTGCGATTTCGCCTGATATTTTCGCACAAACACTTCTATCTGTATTTTTTATCTCAATTTCTTTAGTCAATTTTTCGTGACTTTTAATTGAATCTATAAATTCAGTATCAGACAAAAACTCGTCCTCTAATACAGAACCATTACTATGAGCATTTTTTGAATGTTTTAACCATGATCTATCAGTGGTTATGTGTTTATCATTTACTAAAGAAGAGAGATCAATATTAGAAGTTTTTGGAAGACCGATATTTCTTGAAGAAAGAAATTCTTGATTGCCAATCAGTTCTTCCATATTAGAGACTCCAATACTACTCATTATCTGTCTTACTTCTTCAGCAATATATAAGAAAAAATTGACAACATTTTCTGGAATACCTTTAAATCTTTTTCTTAACTCTTCTTTTTGAGTAGCAACTCCAACAGGACACTTGTTTGTATGACAAACCCGAGCCATTATGCATCCTTCAGCAATCATCGCTACAGAACCGAAACCGTATTCTTCAGCACCTAGTAAAGCTGCAATAACTACATCCCAGCCTGTTTTTAGACCTCCATCAGTTCTCAAAATTACTCTTTCACGTAAGTTATTCTCTAAGAGAGATTTATGAACCTCAGCAACACCTAATTCCCATGGTAAACCTGCATGTTTAATAGAACTTAGGGGCGATGCACCTGTGCCTCCGTCATGACCTGAAATTTGAATTACATCTGCATTAGCTTTGCTTACTCCAGCAGCAATAGTGCCTATACCAATTTCAGAAACAAGTTTAACGCTCACTTTCGCTTTTGGATGGACTTGGTGTAAGTCATGGATAAGTTGAGCTAAATCTTCAATTGAATAAATATCGTGATGCGGGGGAGGAGATATTAGAGCTACTCCAGGTTTACTATTTCTTAGTTTTGCGATGTAAGAATCAACTTTTGGACCAGGCAATTGTCCCCCTTCTCCAGGTTTTGCACCTTGAGCCATTTTAATTTCGAGTTGTTTACCACTTCTTAGATATTCAGGTGTGACTCCAAATCTACCTGATGCTATTTGTTTAATAGCTGAACACGCTGTGTCACCATTTTCTAGACCTTTAATAAATGGTAAAGTCGCTGATTGAGTATTTTCATCAATATCATTTAAAACATTAAAACGAGCTGGGTCTTCTCCCCCTTCTCCACTATTACTTTTGCCACCAATTCTGTTCATAGCAACTGCTAACACTTCATGCGCTTCCCTTGATAAAGCACCCAAACTCATTCCTCCAGTACAGAACCTTTTGCAAATTGATTCAACACTTTCAACTTCTTCTAATGGGATGCTTTTTCTTTTTGAACTAATTGTTAGTAAATCTCTTAGGGATGTTGTCGGTCTATTACTAATGAGTTTTTTGTAAGTTTCAAAATGATCGTATCCTGGACCTTGTTTTACAGCTGAATGTAAAACTTTGGACATCTCAGGGTTATTGGAATGATATTCTCCATTATTTCTAAATTGTACAAATCCCAAAAATTCTAATTTTTTTAAATCGATCTCTGGGTAAGCTTTCGCATGTATTGAAATTGTTTCATTAGTTAATTCTTTTAATGTTATGCCGGCGATGCGGCTTGTTGTACCATCAAATGCAACTTTTATTAAGTCAGATCCAAGGCCTACTGCTTCAAAAATTTGTGCGCCATGGTAACTAGATAAAAGTGAGATGCCTATTTTTGAAAGAATTTTCCTAAGACCGTCTTCTAAAGCTTTTTTAATATTTTCTTGAACATCGATTATTGATAATGGATTTATTTTTTTGCTATCAATGAGTTTTTGAGTTTTTGGATGTTTTAACCAGTGTCTACCTGCTTCGAAGGTCAACCAAGGGCAAACTGCACTTGCACCATAACCAATCAAACAAGCCAAGTGATGTGTGCTCCAACATTGACCTGTTTCTATAATAAGAGAAGCTTTTAGCCTGATTTCTTTTTTTAGAAGATAATGATGAATTGCCCCAATAGCAAGTAAAGGAGGAATAAAAGTCTTTTTAGGGTTAATTCCTTTATCAGAAATAATAATTAAAGAGCAACCTTCTTTTATAGAGAGCTCACTCTGTTTACAAATTGCTTTTAATTGGTTTTCTAAACCTTGAACACCTTCCTCAATATCAAACAAACTTGAAATTGTTTGAGATTTAAGTTTTGATTTTTTAATGGAAATGAGTTCTTCCTCATTGAGAATTGGACTTTGTAAATGAACAAAAGGTTTAGGATCTTTAATCTCAAATGGAGTACATCTTGCTCCAAGATGCATCTCTAAACTCATTACCAGTTTTTCTCTAAGCGGGTCAATAGGAGGATTTGTAACTTGCGCAAATCTTTGTTTGAAATAATCATATAAAATATGTGGCTTTGAAGAAAGCACTGCTAATGGGATATCGTCTCCCATGCAATAGGTTGGCTCTTTAGCTAATGAGGCCATTGAATCCAAGATAAGATCATTATCTTCTGCTGAAAAACCGTAGGCAGTTTGTTGTTGTAATAACTCAAGGTCTTTTAGTTTGCAGTCTTTAAACCATTCACTATTTTCAATTTTTATAGTTCTATTACTTAGAAGATTTTTATAATCATGTCTTTGAGCCGCTTCAGATTTTACCTCCCAATTTCTGAGAATTCTTTTATGGTGAAAATCAACTGCTAACATTTGTCCCGGTCCTAATCGACCCTTTTCTATTACTTTTTCCTCTTCAAGATCTACTACTCCTGTTTCGGAACCCATTATTACAAAACCATCATTTGTTATTGAATATCTTGCTGGTCTTAAACCATTTCTATCAAGCGTTGCTCCGACAAAATTTCCATCTGCGAATACAAGTAGAGCAGGACCATCCCAAGCTTCTTGTATGCTCGCAGAATACTCATAAAATGACTTAATATCATCTCTCTGCTTAAGATCTGGTTGATCTCTAAATGCTTCAGGAACAAGTTTTAATAATGAATCAGTTATTGGTTGGCCTGAACGAATATTAATTTCAAGTGTTGCATCAAGATTTGATGAATCACTTTTATTTAGATCTACAATAGGCTTTATTTCATTAGATAGCTTTCCCCAAAAATCATCTATATGTGTCTCTGAAGCTTTAGCCCAATTAATATTTCCTAAAAGAGTGTTGATTTCCCCGTTATGCCCTAAAAATCTCATGGGTTGGGCAAGTGGCCATTTTGGAAGAGTATTTGTACTAAATCTCCTATGATAAACGGAAAATGAGACCTTAAAATTCTCTTTTTTTAGATCTTGATAGAATTTAGATAATATTTCAGACCTAACCATACCTTTATATACAACTGTTTTAGAACTAAGTGAGGCAAAATAAAATTCACAATCCCCAACATCGTTTTTAAAGGTTTCTCTTATTTTTTTCTCAATTCTTTTCCTTAACTGGAACAAAAGCCTTTCAATATTCTGATTATCTTTTGTATCTATGTATAAAATCCACTGACAAATATATGGGACATTTGCTTTGGCTAAAGGACCTAAGATTTCATTATTTACAGGGACTTTTCTCCAAGATGTTTCTTTGATGCTTAATTTTTCTGCTTCCTCCTCACATATTGATTTGCATTCTTCGATTTTCTCTTTTTTATTAGGCATAAAAACCATACCTAAACCTCTGTCCAATTTTTGTTTATTAATAAGATTCAATTCTTCATCTAAAAAACCCCAGGGAATTGAACATAAAATGCCTGCTCCATCGCCTGAGTCACTATCTCCTCCACAACCTCCTCTATGCTCCATGCAGTTGAGACCCTTTAGTGATTGTTTAAGGATCCAGTTGCTTTCCACACCATCAACATTTGCTACGAAACCAACTCCACACGCATCTTTCTCCCCAATTATTCCATTTGGGGAATAACTATCTTGATATGGGCCAACGATTCTTTTGATACTCTCTCCCATAGATTATTTAATTCTGTTTAGTTATCTATTTATTTCTATTATAAAAATAAATATGAAAATAAATCTAAAGATAATGAATATTTACCAAATAATTTTAATTTGACAAATTTTAAAAAAAATATAATTAAAAACTTTTAGTTAGTGCTCTTTAAAGGTTATGATAGTTAAAAGTTTATTTTTATCTAAATTTAATAGATGCCCACCATCTCACAATTAGTAGGTTCAGAAAGAAAGCGTCTGACAAAGAAAACAAAATCTCCTGCATTAAAAGCTTGCCCTGAGAGAAGAGGGGTATGCACAAGAGTCTATACATCAACACCAAAGAAGCCTAATTCAGCTTTGAGAAAAGTTGCTAGGGTTAGATTAACTTCTGGATTCGAAGTAACTGCTTATATTCCTGGGATTGGACATAATTTGCAAGAACATTCTGTAGTACTACTTAGGGGTGGAAGAGTAAAGGATTTGCCAGGAGTTCGATATCATATAATAAGAGGAACTTTAGATACGGCTGGAGTCAAAGATAGACGTCAATCCAGATCTAAGTATGGAGCAAAAGCTCCAAAAGATTAAATTGTAAAACATCACTTTTTTAAACATGTCACGTCGTAATGCAGCAGTAAAAAGACCAGTACTTCCTGATCCTCAATTTAATAGTCGTCTTGCTTCAATGATGATCTCTCGATTGATGAAACATGGTAAAAAATCTACAGCTCAAAGAATATTGTCTGATGCGTTTTCTTTAATAAGCGAGAGAACAGGAGGTAATGCAGTGGAATTATTTGAAACAGCTGTAAAAAATGCTACTCCTCTCGTCGAGGTACGAGCTAGAAGAGTTGGTGGTGCAACATATCAAGTACCTATGGAAGTTCGCCAAGAGAGAGGTACAGCTATGGCATTAAGATGGCTTGTTACATTCTCACGCGCAAGAAATGGCAAAAGTATGTCCCAAAAACTTGCTGGCGAGTTGATGGATGCAGCAAATGAAACAGGTAGTTCCGTTAAAAAAAGAGAAGATACTCATAAAATGGCAGAAGCTAATAAAGCTTTTGCACATTACAGATATTAATTTCATCAAAAGTTACTTAAGTAGTTTATTATTATTAAAGTTTGCTTATAAAGTGAACTACACCTATCAAAAATTATTTTATTTGGAGCTTTAAAATTGGCACGCGACTTTCCCCTAGAACGAGTAAGGAATATAGGTATAGCCGCTCATATTGATGCAGGTAAGACAACCACAACTGAGAGAATTTTGTTTTATTCAGGTGTAGTTCACAAGATAGGAGAGGTGCATGATGGTGCTGCTGTAACAGATTGGATGGCTCAAGAAAGAGAAAGAGGAATAACTATTACTGCTGCTGCAATATCTACTAGTTGGCAAGATCATAGGATTAATATTATTGATACCCCTGGTCACGTTGACTTTACTATTGAAGTTGAGAGATCAATGCGCGTGTTGGATGGAGTCATAGCTGTATTTTGCGCAGTTGGTGGAGTTCAGCCTCAATCCGAAACGGTTTGGCGTCAAGCAGATAGATACTCTGTTCCTAGAATGGTTTTTGTTAATAAAATGGACAGAACTGGTGCGGATTTTTTAAAAGTCAATAATCAAATTAAAGATCGACTAAAGGCAAATGCACTTCCAATCCAGTTACCAATTGGGGCTGAAGGTGATCTCACTGGCATTATTGATTTAGTAGCCAACAAAGCATATCTTTACAAAAACGATTTAGGTACTGATATTGAAGAAGGACCAATTCCATCTGACATGGAGGAGGAAGCTGCTGAGTGGAGATTTAAGTTAATGGAGAGTGTCGCAGAAAATGATGAAGAGTTAATAGAAATATTTCTAGAAAAAGGAGAATTATCTGAAGAACAACTTAAAAAAGGTATCAGAGAAGGGGTTTTACAACATGGATTGGTTCCAGTATTATGCGGTTCAGCTTTCAAGAATAAAGGAGTCCAACTTGTTTTAGACGCTGTAGTTGATTACTTGCCAGCTCCAGTTGATGTGAAACCAATACAAGGTGTTTTGCCAAGTGGTAAAGAAGATGTTAGACCCTCAGATGATAATGCTCCTTTCAGTGCATTAGCATTCAAAGTCATGTCAGATCCCTATGGGAAATTAACTTTTGTAAGGATGTATTCAGGTGTTCTTTCGAAGGGAAGTTATGTAATGAACTCTACTAAAGATGCTAAAGAGAGAATTTCTAGATTAGTGATTCTTAAAGCTGATGAAAGAGAGGAGGTTGATGAATTGAGGGCAGGGGATTTAGGAGCTGTATTAGGTCTTAAGAACACAACAACTGGTGACACTTTGTGTAACACAGAAGATCCAATAGTTTTGGAGACATTGTTTATCCCTGAACCAGTTATCTCAGTAGCTGTTGAGCCAAAAACTAAAGGCGATATGGAAAAATTATCAAAAGCTTTAACTGCTTTGTCTGAAGAGGATCCCACCTTTAGGGTAAGTACAGATCCTGAGACAAATCAAACTGTTATTGCAGGTATGGGTGAATTGCACTTAGAAATCCTTGTTGACAGAATGTTAAGGGAATTTAAAGTTGAAGCAAACATAGGCGCTCCACAGGTTTCATATAGAGAAACTATTAGGTCTAGTTCTAAAGGTGAAGGTAAATATGCAAGACAGACTGGAGGAAAAGGTCAATATGGTCATGTAATTATTGAAATGGAACCTGCTGAAGTTGGTAAAGGTTTTGAATTTGTAAACAAAATTGTTGGTGGAGCTGTACCAAAAGAGTATATTGGTCCTGCATCTAATGGAATGAAAGAGACCTGTGAATCTGGTGTTCTTGCCGGTTATCCACTCATTGATGTAAAAGTAACACTAGTCGATGGTTCATTCCACGATGTAGACTCATCTGAAATGGCCTTCAAAATTGCAGGTTCCATGGCTTTCAAAGACGGGGTTAAAAAATGCAATCCTGTCCTTTTAGAGCCTATGATGAAAGTTGAGGTCGAAAGTCCTGACGACTTTCTTGGATCTGTAATTGGTGATCTCTCTTCCAGAAGAGGTCAAGTAGAAGGACAATCTGTTGATGATGGATTGTCTAAGGTACAGGCCAAAGTGCCCTTAGCCGAAATGTTCGGTTATGCCACTCAACTCCGATCAATGACACAAGGTCGGGGTATATTTTCAATGGAGTTCGCAAATTATGAGGAAGTTCCTCGTAATGTTGCTGAAGCTATCATTTCCAAGAATCAGGGCAACTCCTGATCTCTAAACTAAACACTCTTAAACCCTCGATTCTTTAATTCAAAATGGCTCGCGAGAAGTTCGAAAGAAACAAACCACATGTCAACATAGGTACTATTGGCCATGTTGATCATGGAAAAACAACACTAACAGCTGCTATTACAAATGTATTAGCTAAAAAAGGTCAAGCTCAAGCTCAAGACTATGGAGACATTGATGGTGCTCCTGAAGAAAGAGAGCGTGGCATTACCATTAATACAGCTCATGTTGAATATGAAACTGAAGGCAGACATTATGCTCATGTCGATTGCCCAGGTCATGCTGATTATGTGAAAAACATGATCACAGGGGCCGCCCAGATGGATGGAGCAATTTTAGTTTGTGCAGCTACAGATGGTCCTATGGCTCAAACAAAAGAGCATATTCTATTAGCTAAACAGGTTGGAGTTCCTGCTCTTGTTGTTGCTCTAAATAAGTGCGATATGGTCGATGATGAAGAAATTATTGAACTTGTCGAAATGGAAATTAGGGAACTTTTAGATAGTTATGACTTCCCCGGAGATGACATTCCTATAGTTCAAGTTTCAGGTTTAAAAGCTCTCGAAGGTGATTCTACTTGGGAATCAAAGATTGAAGAATTAATGAAAGCAGTTGATGCTAGCATTCCCGAACCAGAAAGAGAAGTTGATAAACCATTCTTGATGGCAGTTGAAGATGTTTTCTCGATTACTGGTAGAGGAACTGTTGCTACTGGAAGAATTGAGAGAGGTAAAGTAAAGGTTGGAGAAGAGGTAGAAATTGTTGGAATAAGAGATACAAGATTAACAACTGTTACTGGAGTGGAAATGTTCCGAAAACTTCTTGACGAAGGAATGGCTGGTGACAATGTTGGTTTACTTTTAAGGGGTGTTCAGAAAGAAGATATTGAGAGAGGAATGGTTCTTGTGAAGAAAGGATCTATTACTCCTCATACTCAGTTTGAAGGAGAAGTTTATGTTCTCAAAAAAGAAGAGGGAGGAAGACATACTCCTTTCTTTGCAGGATATAGACCCCAGTTCTACATCAGAACAACTGACGTGACAGGTCAAATAACAGCATTTACCTCAGATGATGGCTCTAATGTTGAAATGGTGATGCCAGGAGACAGAATTAAGATGACTGGAGAACTAATTTGTCCAGTAGCTATTGAACAAGGTATGCGATTCGCCATACGTGAGGGTGGACGTACTATCGGTGCTGGAGTTGTTTCTAAAATTCTCAAATAATTAATTTGAATTTTAAAAATTTAACCTCAATCATCTAATATAGGTTTATGGATAAGGGTCATTTTAATCAATGACCCTTTACTAGAAGTTATTTGCCACTATGACTGCATCAATTGCACAACAAAAAATAAGAATAAGGCTCAAAGCATTTGATAGAAGAATGCTTGATTTATCTTGCGACAAAATTATTCAAACTGCTGATACGACTTCTGCCTCAGCTATAGGTCCAATACCTTTACCTACTAAAAGGAAGATTTATTGTGTCCTAAGATCACCACATGTTGATAAAGATTCTAGAGAGCATTTTGAAACAAGAACACATCGAAGAATAATAGATATTTACAGTCCTTCTGCAAAAACTATTGATGCTTTAATGAAATTAGATCTCCCAAGTGGTGTAGATATAGAAGTTAAACTTTAATAAATCCCGAAACTGCCCTAAATTGTTTAGTATAAAAAAAAACGAAATGAGGTTTAAATGGGAGAACTCTCAGTAAGGGAATTACCTTTATTTCCTTTGCCAGAGGTAGTCCTTTTTCCTCAAGAAGTATTGCCTTTACATATTTTTGAATCGAGATATAGAATTATGCTCCAATCTGTCCTTGAAAGTGACTCTATGTTTGGAGTGATTAAGTGGGATCCAACTACTAAAAGCATGGCTAATGTTGGATGTTGCGCACAAATTTTAAAACATCAAACTGCAGAGGATGGGAGAAGCAATATTATTACTCTCGGCCAACAAAGATTTCAAGTCTTGGAAATTACTCGTTCGACACCATTTTGTTCTGCGATGGTTAGTTGGATTAGTGATGATAATATTGATGATTTTAAAAAATTAGACACTCTAAAGGATTCAGTAAAAGAAGCACTTAGTGATGTTATTAATTTAACGAGTAAATTGACTAATACAAAAAAAAATCTACCTGATAAATTACCTGATAACCCAATGGAGTTATCATTTTGGATAGGAGCTCATTTGGGCGGTCCTGTTGCGGAAGAACAGCAAAGACTTCTTGAAGAGAGAAATACTTTTACCCGTTTGCAAAGAGAATATGAAATGCTTGATCACACAAGAAAACAACTTGCAGCAAGAACAGCATTGAAAGAGAGTTTTCCTGACATAAAAGAAAATTAAATGTTTGAATTATTATTCCCTTTTTTTTTAATATTTTTATTGTTTCTAGTACTAGCGATAATATGGAGAAAAAATGCTAGAAAATATATTTCTTCCGGTACAGTAGCTTCTGCATATGATGCTTGGACCCAGGATAAATTACTTGAGAGATTATGGGGAGAACATATACATTTGGGTTTTTATCCCTCAGGCCAAAAAAATATTGATTTTAGAAAGGCTAAAGTTCAGTTTGTTCATGAACTAGTCAAATGGAGTGGTTTAGATAAATTACCGCAGGGATCAAGAGTTCTTGATGTAGGTTGTGGAATAGGGGGAAGTTCTAGGATTCTTGCAGAATATTATGGGTTTAATGTCACTGGTATTACAATTAGTCATGCTCAAGTTAAAAGAGCAAGAGAACTTACTCCTGATGGGCTAAATTGCAACTTCCAAGTTATGGATGCTTTGGATTTAAAATTTGAAGATGGATCATTTGATGCCGTATGGAGTGTTGAGGCTGGTGCACACATGAATGATAAAACTAGGTTTGCAGATGAAATGCTGAGAACTCTAAGACCTGGAGGGTTTTTCGCATTGGCTGATTGGAACTCAAGAGACCTCGGGGCATACCCCCCATCATTCATTGAAAAGTTAGTTCTTAAACAACTACTTGAACAATGGGTACATCCTAATTTTATTAGCATTAAGGAATTTAGTAACATTCTTAGAACTAACGAAAATAGTTCAGGAAGAGTTATTTCTGAAAATTGGAATTCCTATACAAATCCTTCATGGTACGAATCCATTATTGAAGGCATTCGAAGGCCCTTCGTAATTTTGTCACTTGGCCCATTTGCGATAGTTAAGTCGATTAGAGAGATTCCAACAATACTTCTCATGAATTGGGCATTTAGAAAAGGTTTAATGGAGTTTGGAGTTTATAAATGTAGAGGGTAAATTAATCTAGTTCAATATTTTCAGAAAGATAATTTCCAAAGTCTACAAAATTCTTGCAAAGTGGCTTTAACTTATTTTTTAATTCATGAAAACTTTTAATATTATTTTGATCATTGATTTCTAAATCAACATAAATTATATATTCACCTAATTCTCTTTTTGAAGGTCTCGATTCAATTTTACTCATATTAAATCCAAAATCTGCAATATAATTTAAAGCTTTAAGCAAAGCACCTGGTTTATTTGAAATTAATGAGAAAGCAAAACTGGAAATATTAGCTAAATTTGAATTTGATTCCTTGCTCAATAAAACAAATCTAGTGCAATTACCTGGAACATCATTAATAGGAAAGGCTAGTTCTTTAAGTCCTTCAATTTGAATTAACGATTTTGAACCGATAGCAGCTCTGAATTTACTCCCCTTGATCATATTGACAGCTTCTGATGTTGAATTTGTTGGGAGAGGAATTGCATTTGGAAGATTCTCAGATAACCATTCTGAACATTGAGCTAATGCTTGAGGATGAGATAATACTTCTGAAATGTTTGAAAGTTCTCCATCACTAATTAATGCATGTTTTATAGGTAAAACAATTGCTTTATTTATAAAAATTTCAGGGAATTTCCAAAGGGCATCCAGAGTAGCTGTAACTCCACCTTCTACGGAATTTTCTATAGGGACTACAGCAGCATCACAATTGTTGTACGCTATTGATTTAATGACCGAATGTAACCCATTACATGGTACAAATATAGGTGTCTGAAAATTGGCAAGCTTTGATAATATATGGGCTGCTTTTTCTGCGTATGTTCCTTGAGGACCTAAATATGCAACTTGTTTGCGCATGATTAAATGTAAAAAAAAAAGAGATCAAATAAGCATTGGAGGAATATAGAAAATGCTATTGTCTTTTGATGCTAGACAGAAACTCAAGCTTTCTGTAACACGTAATAAAGAATATCTTTCTAAATATCTTTTGGAAGAAGAAAGAGTTGTTGGAGCAATGCTTGACTCCAAAAAATTAGTACCAGAAGGAGTAGGTAGATATAAGTATACAGTAACAAGTTTTAAGGTTTTTCAATTAGATATTAACCCTGTTGTCTCAATTGCGGTAGAAAATAAAGATGGAATTTTAAAAATGAGTGCACTTGAAAGTACATTGGATGGTTTGGGGATGATAGATGATTTTAATCTTATTTTGAAAGCGAATTTGGAAGCTACTGATATTGGTTTAGAAGGTGAGGCGCTTCTTGGAGTATCTGTAAGCCAACCCCCTCTACTGAAGTTGGTACCAAGGAAAATTTTGGAATCTACTGGTCATTCGGTATTGAATGGGATTCTGTTGGGTATTAAGTCTAGGGTTCAACAGCAACTCGTAAAAGATTTTTTAGATTGGTGTGAATTAAATAAGATTTGATTTCTTTAAAAAACTTTTCCTATGAAGTTTGGTTATTCCATTTTTTTTGATTAATGAAAAATGCTCTCTGGTTCCATAACCTTTATTTTTAAATATCAAGTATCCTGAATATTTTTTTTCTAACCTCTCCATTAGATTGTCGCGAGAAACTTTGGCAACTATGCTTGCTGAAGCTATCGAGATAAACTTTGAATCTCCAGATATTATGTTTTTCTGAATTCCATTCCATGGCCTTAATAATAAGGGACCATCAATTATTAATTCAGATGGCTTTTCTTTTAATTTTTTTAAAGCTCTTATCATTGAAAGTTCTGTAGCACTCCTGATACCTAACTTATCTATTTCTCTGGCCGAAGATTGCCCAATTCCATAATCTGAAGAGAGTAATAAAATTTTTCGTAAAAGTAATTTTCTTTTTTTGGGAGTTAGTTTTTTACTATCTGTTACTCCAAATTGTTTTAAGATTAATTTATTTTTTTCAGTTAATACTACAGCTGCTGCAAAAACTGGACCAAAAATTGCTCCCCGTCCAACTTCATCTATTCCAACTTCGAATACTTTATTCAATGCTTGCTGAAGATCTTCTTCTTTTTTTTCTTGCATTGTTTAGCTCATCTGTAAGTTCAACTTCATCCTTTTTATCTGTAAATACAACTTCATTATTTTTATTAGTTTTATTTGTTAATTTATCTTTAGAATTTGCATTTTCTTCAACTTTAACTTGAATCTTATCTTCTCCCAATTTTGAGATTTTTTTCATTTGTTTTGCTTTCGTTTTTTTATTATCTAAGGGTTTTTCCGTTCCTTTATTACTTTCTTTTAAACGCACAAAATTATTGCTGGCGAGATATTCTTTACCTAACTTTATAAGAGGATTAATACCTAATTGACTGAAAACAATTTTTTCTTCATTTGTAAGATCAACTGTTATTATATTTTTTTCTTTTGAATTTGATTGGTTCAAATTATCATTATCATTCTCTTTTTCTTTTTTATTAGAAGAATTCTCTTTACTTAGATCTTTGGAGTTAATTAATTCCTTGTCAATTATTTTTTCCTGCTCATCAGTTGATTGATAAGTATCTGCATCTATAGCTTTTAGATTGTTTGATTGATTAGATTTATTTTCAATATTTTTAATTTTGAAGTTAGAAATTTCGTGATTTAAAATATTTTCTACATGTCCGGTACCATCGCATGTAGAACATTTTTTACCGAATAATTCATATATATTTTGACCTTGTCTTTTTCTGGTTAATTCTACTAAGCCTAATTCAGTAAGCTGAGCTATTTGAGGCCTAGCAGAATCATCTTTTATTGCTGAGGTAAAATGCTCAAGTAACTGAAATTGATCTCTTCTAGATTCCATATCAATAAAATCTATTACTATAACTCCACCAATATTTCTTAATTTCATTTGCCTTGAGATTTCAACTGCTGCTTCGCAGTTTGTCCATAAAACGGTTTGTCTTGAGTTTGCGGATCTTGTAAATGATCCAGAGTTTACATCGATTACTGTTAAAGCTTCTGTCGGTTCGATAATGATATAACCTCCCGAAGGAAGATCTACTCTAGGCTGGAGAGCTTTTTGAATTGTCTTCTTAATTTCGTACTTTTCGAAAATATGTTGGTTTAAACTATTATCGTGAAATTCAATGTCTATGTCAGATTCATAATTTATTAAAAAATCTTTTGCCCTTGCAACTGAAAATTTACTATCAATAATTATGCTTTTAGTTGATTCTTTAATATAATCTCTCAATATCTTAAGAGAGAAATCATCATCTCTTTTTATTAAATTTGGCGGATTAGAAGTTTCAGAAATTTTTAGTATATTTTCCCATTGTTGAGTTAATTGTTCTAAATCTTCAATTAGAAGTTCTTCTTTTATTTTTTCAGCCTCTGTTCTAAATAACAAGCCTGTGCTGGGTGGTTTTATTAAAACCCCAAGAGCTTTCAAACGGCTTCGTTCTGTTTCTGTATTTATTTTTCTTGAAATATTTACTCCTTGGCCATATGGCTGTAATATCAGGTATTTTCCTGGGATCGAAATACTCCCGGTTAGTCTGGGACCTTTAGATCCTGTGGGTTCCTTTATTACCTGTACTAAAACTTTTTGTTTTGGTTCTAGTAATTCAGTTATTCCAAATGTCCCTTTTTTAAGTCTTAGTGGACCTAAATCTGAAACATGGATGAATCCATTTTTCTCACTTTCTCCAATATTTATAAAAGCGGCATCAATGCCAGGGAGAACATTTTCAACTGTTCCTAAAAAAATATCGCCAATTTGATATTGACCTTGTGCGACGACTAATTCATCAACTCGATCATCTGTGAGTAGTGCTGCTATTCGAGCCTGCTCAGCGATGATAATTTGCTGAGACATATAATTGAATCTGAATGATTTGGATTTTGAAAATTTTCTAAATTAAAGAATTAGCTTTTATCTTTTAATAAAGCTTTTTAGCTATTATTATTTACTCTTTAGAAATTAATAAAGTTAATAGTGATTAAATTATGCTATTTATAAAGCTTTAAACGATTTTCAAACTAATTGAAATTGATTTTACAGCTATGATTATCTCTTAATTTAACCATAACTAAGATAATTTTAACATCTAATCACCACTTAAGCACGTTAATACATTATTCTAAGTACTGGTGAAATTTTTTATCTAAAGTGGTTCAAGTAAACGAAAATTATTTAAAACTCAAAGCAGGCTATTTATTCCCTGAAATTGCTAAAAGGGTAAAAATTTATTCTCAATCAAATAAGAGTGCTGAAATTATTAAGCTTGGTATAGGAGATGTTACAGAACCATTACCTAGAGCATGCATAGAGGCTATGGGTAAAGCTTTAGATGAAATGGGAACAACAGATGGTTTCAAAGGTTATGGACCAGAACAAGGTTATTCTTGGCTGAGAGAAAAAATATCTGAGAATGATTTTATTTCGAGAGGCTGTCAAATTTCACCTGAAGAAATCTTTGTTTCTGATGGTTCAAAATGCGATAGTAGCAATATTTTAGATATTCTTGGCAAAGATAATTCAATTGCTGTAACAGATCCTGTTTACCCAGTATATGTGGATAGTAACGTTATGACAGGCAGAACTGGTGATTCTCTTGAAAATGGAACTTATCAAGGATTGACATATCTTGCAATAAACGAGGGGAACAACTTTCTGCCAGAACTACCTGAAAAAAAAGTTGATATTTTATATCTTTGTTTTCCTAATAATCCGACTGGAGCAACGATTAATAAAGCAGAATTGAAAAAGTGGGTTGACTATGCTCTTCAAAACAAATCCCTAATACTTTTTGATGCAGCTTATGAAGCATTTATTCAAGATAATGATATTCCACATTCAATATATGAGATTGAGGGAGCAAAGGATTGTGCTATTGAATTTAGATCTTTTTCAAAGAATGCAGGATTCACTGGAGTTAGATGTGCTTTTACGGTAATTCCTAAAAATCTCAAAGGTTTGAGCTCAACAAATGAGGAAATAGAGTTATGGCCTCTTTGGAATAGGAGACAATCTACAAAGTTCAATGGAGTAAGTTATGTGGTTCAGAAAGGAGCAGAGGCTGTTTATTCTCTTGAAGGGAAGAAACAGGTGAGAGGTTTAATTGATTTTTATATGGAAAATGCAAAAATAATGAAAAATAAACTTCAGAATTCAGGATATAAAGTTTATGGTGGGGACAATGCTCCTTATATCTGGATTAAAGTTCCAGATCAAATGACATCTTGGGACTTTTTTGATTTCCTTCTCCAAAAAGTTAGTGTAGTGGGAACACCTGGGAGCGGATTTGGATTAGCAGGAGAGGGTTATTTTCGCTTGTCAGCATTTAACTCACGATCAAACGTCCTTGATGCAATGGAAAGAATAATTAATATATAATTATGAGTACAATTTAAATCCTAATAAATTAATGCTATCTATAAAGTTAGAACAACGTGTAAATAATAATTCAGCAGTGATTGAAAAGAAACCTGCTGAATTAAAAAATAAATCTCCAAAATATAAGGTTTTACTTCATAATGACCCAGTTAATTCTATGGAGTATGTCACTATTTCACTTCGAGAAGTTGTGCCGCAATTAAGTGAACAAGATGCAATCGCCATAATGCTTGAAGCACATAATACGGGTATAGGTTTAGTAATTGTTTGTGATTTAGAGCCTGCAGAATTTTACTCAGAATCTTTAAAATCTAAAGGAATTTCTAGTTCAATTGAGAAAGAGGATTAATAACAATTGCATTTATTATTTAGAATGAGCTAATTTCCTTTCCGATAAAGGACGGACTTTTAGGGATTCTTTTAAGGAGGACTTTCCATATTCTCTCTCAAGAATGTCGATAACTGTTTTGCCAAATTCGTCTTCTGGATTGTCAAAAGCTTCTAAGCAAACCTGGCCAAGTTTTTCCCCTAGTGAGCCTGGATTCCAAAGAAGTTTTCTTGCTGTCCAGGGCATCATGCTCATTGGATTATAATTTGGCTTCAAAATTTTATGTTCCAAGGCGTATTTCTCAAGAAGAGTGTGAGGTTGCAAACCTATAAAGAATATAGCTGGATCAACTAAGCCTTTACCAAAAATATTTTCTAATTCTCTATGGTAAGCAATTGTTTGTCTTATAGTGCTGGGCGTTTCATCAAAAACATTAAATGAATAATTGACTGAAACATGATTCTTGAAACCTGATTTGACTAGCATTCTGCAATTATTTAAAACAGTTTCAAGGTCGTACGCTAATCTCATTTTTCTAACAAGTTCTTGAGATCCCGAGGTGATACCTATTTCAAAATAACTCATACCTGTATCAACCATAAGCTGAGCTAGCTCTGGATCAATATTATCTGCTCTGATGTATGCAGCCCAATTTATATCATCCCAGCCTTGGTCCTTAATTGCTCGCAAAAGTGTTTTTGCATCTTCAATATGTTTTTTGGCTGGAATAAACTGTGCATCTGTAAACCAAAATCCTCTTACACCAAGATCATATAATTGCTTCATTTCTTTGATAACTTCCTTAACAGGGTTAACTCGAACTTGCTTCCCCTCCACAACTGTATAAATACAGAAACAACAATTATGTGGACAACCTCTTTTTGTTTGTACACCTACGTAATAATCGCCACCTTCTATATACCAGTCGAATTCAGGCCATATTGATTTAATATATTTATAGTTGCAGGCAGTTTTGATAGTTCCTGAAGGTTGTTCATGTATTAATTTGTTGCGAGGTTTTTGTCCAGCAATGTAACATCTTTCTTCCTCTATTGAATCTCCTCTAATGATTTTTTCTATGAGATTTTCTCCCTCTCCAACTGAAATAACAGTTCCTATTGGGAGTAGATTCCCCAATTGTTCGTAGAAAACACTAACAGCTCCACCTCCTAAAATTATTTTTATATTTTTGTTGTATTTTTGTGCTCTTTTTAGCCCCATTTTGACTAAAGAAGTATTTCTATATATTTCTCCATAATGAGATGCAATTAGTTTTAGTCCTCCCCAGGAACCTCTTATTTTTTTAAGGATGTTTTTTGAGTAGAAAACTTCAAAAGAGTTTTGTAAGGGATTTCCACTTCTACCATCAACAGGTGCATAGATTTGTATATCTCTCCAAGAAAAAATGATTAGGTGTGGTCTAAATTGATCAATTTTTCTAGTTAAATATTTGGATACTTTATTAGATGGAATTATTGCTAGATCGATGAATTGCTGATCTATGCCTGGAAAACATTTATGAATATGGTCTGCTAGATAAATAGGTCCTATTGGAAATATTGGATTACATGGCAATCTTACAGTTAGTATTTTTCCATAGTTTTTTCTTTGGTAATTTTTTTTATTTAATTTTTCGAGCTTCAAATTAAAATTCATGTCATGAAATTTAATGAATTTATTTCCATTAAGAATCTAACTACTTTATTACTAATTTGGAGAAATTAAAAATCCTAAAAAATAACTCGCAAAATTTTATTTAATTCAGATATCAGAAATCATATAGATCCAGCATACTTTGAGAAGTTTTAATCCATCTACCCATCTAGATATATTTGGTGCTCCAGATTTTCTAGCGTAATACCTAACAGGATAATTTAGGATTTTAATATTATTGTTCGCAGCTTCAAATATTATTGTAAAGTCCCCAAATGGGTCAGACTTGGAATCCCAACTTCCGTTTTGCTTCATAAGCTTAAAGAATTTTCTTGAAAAAACTTTTGTTCCGCAGAGTGAATCTGATACAGGCTTATTTATGAGAACTGATAGAAAAATTGCGAAGAGTCTATTTCCTATATAGTTTGCCCATCTCATCGCATCTCTCTCCATTGGAAAAGTTGTGCGGGCGCAATTAATTAGGATATTTTTATTTTTGGTTGATTCCATAATTGCTGCAATACTGTCATCAATATCTACCGTAAAATCACTATCAATTATGGCGAGGGTCTCACCTGAAGAAATATTAAACCCTTCCACGACTGCATTTTTCTTCCCTTTGGAAGTTTGTTTTAAAAGAGATATCTTGAAAAATTTTGAAAAATTTTCTTTTAATTCTTTCAAAATTTCATATGTATTATCATTGCTATTGCCTTCAACAAATATAATTTCTAATTTATTGGGTATATTTTTGAATTTATTTAAGGCATTAATTAAAAGTTCTTTATTACCAGCTTCATTTCTTGCAGGAATTACAATTGATATTAAATGTTCAGTAATATTTTCACTATATTTATAAAAAACTATTTCGAGTTCATAAGCGAGTTGTTTTATGATTGGTATTTTCCTAAAAATATTTTTAATAGATTGTGGAATTACCTTAGTGGGCATAGGAGTTAGTTTTTTTGCATTCCATCTAATTGATCTGTAGTTATAAATTTCTGCTAGAGATTCGATATCGCATAAAGTTATTCTTGCTTTGCTAGTAGTTTCTCTAAAAATTCTTGAATCTAATCTTAGCCATCTAGTGATTGGCTCCCAAGTATTCCCGCGGACTTTAATAGAAATAAATTCGTTATTGTCTTTGAATAATTGATGAAGTTTATTATTAGTTAAATTCCAACTATTAACGGATCTCATTATTAAAGATTACAAACAACAATTTATTATATATGGATTATTTACTTTTTTAATATTAATTTCCATGGATTTAAAACATCATTTTCGTATATCACTTCATAAGAATTATCATTATCTTTTATTGTTTTATGGTCAGTTGTCCATGCCAATTCAGATTTTTTTAACTGATTAATACTTTCTAATCCCCTACCTAATTTGGGAGTTGATAAAGAAATCCTTATGATTTTTGATTGCGATCGAGAGTTGTTGATTCCTTTTTTATCTACCATGATTGTTTGATTTTTTACTAAATCAAGGGATGCAACATATTCCATTTTCTCTCTTAGTTCTCTTGATCTATCAGTGAATAAACCTGATTGCAAAATAAATGAAGTGAATAAGTAAGGCCCAATTATGAGAGTTATTAATATTTCTTTGAACGAATTTTTATGTTTTATTAATGACCAAGATAAGCCGAAAGATAATAATCCAAGGATTATAAAGGTATTTTCCCTTGTATTAAAGTTAACTAAATCTTTAAAGAAAAAATAATATGTGAAAGTTAAAGCAAATATAAATAATGGAATTATTTTTGAAGTCATAAATATAAAAAATCGACTGTATTTATAAGAATTGAATAAATACTTTATTCCTACATATGTATTTAATGAAAAAATAGATGAGATTTGTAGAGTATAGTAGGGTGTTTTTGTAGAGAAAATGCTTAGTGTCGCTACTAAAATTAAGGGGAAAAAAGCAAGTATATATTTATTCTCTTTACTTTGAAAAATATTGTATGTTGTGCCAATAATTGCAAAAAAACTCCATGGCAGAAATGTTACCGGTACATTCCAGAAATAATAATAGAAAGGATTTGTAAAAGTATTTTTATTTGATAGAAAGTTAAACTTTTCAACTAAGTAAAAAATAATATTTTTATCTAAATAAGGGTTGAGAGAAAACGTCCAGAATAAAAAAGGAATAAATCCAATGATTAGTCCTAACCAAAAGAATTTGATGAATAAAAAATTTTTTTTAAAAAAAATATATGGTATTAGTGATAATAACGGTACAAAAACTAAAAAAGTTTTCATCATAAAAGCTAAACCAATCCAAATTCCAAAAAGCAGAATATAGAATTTGTTATTTTTACTTTTTATTTTGACTAAAGCTAATACTCCAACAGTTACTAAACATGAATAAATAATATCTTGAGTGGCTAAGTGTGAGTAGTCAAACCATATGTATGTAGTAGCAAGGATTAGTGGAGATATAATTGCATTTTTTTTATTAAATAATTCTTCATGTAATTTATAGGTCGTAAATAGCATCAATATTGATGCGACTGTTGTTGGTAGATATGCAGAAAAAATATTTCTTCCAAATAAGTCTTGTGACTTTGCAATTAAAAACTGTAATCCGATTGTTCTATCTAAAGCATATTCATCCCACCATAATGGAATTGTCCAGTTACCTTTTTCTAATATCCATCTAGCTTGTAGTGCATAAAAACCTTCATCAAACGCAATGTAACTTCTTTTGCCAAAATAAAAAATAAGAGGAATAAAAACAAATAATTTAAAGAGATATCTAAATTTTAAAATTTTATTAACCATTTTAATTTGCTATGAAAGTGCCGATAATTGGAATCGAACCAATGACCCACTGTTTACGAGACAGTTGCTCTACCTCTGAGCTACACCGGCTAAATTAAATATTAAATTTTTCATATAGACTTAATTTTATAATTGAAAGAATTTATGTCAAAAATAGATCCTGAATTGAAAAAGAAATTATTAAAGGAATCCCAAGCTCCTTTCAAGGGATTGAGAAGAATATTGTGGATAGCTTTTAGCGGTTCTGCATTTTTGGGACTTCTAATAATGCTTTCCAGAATTGCGAATGGAACTGAATTACAGCTAAATAACCTTCTCATACAGTTGGGTGCTTGTGTAATATTTCCTACTTTATTAATCTTTGACAGAAATAAAGATTAATAAACTAGAGGTTTAATTATTGTGATAAGGTCCTTTTTTTGGTGACAAACTTGAATGCTTCGATTACATCTCCTTCAATCCATGAAGAGAATTTATCGCATCCAACTCCACATTCAAATCCTGTATTTACTTCTTTTACATCATCTTTAGCTCTTTTTAGAGAGTCTAAATTACCCTCAAATATTACTTTCTCTGATCTAATAACTCTCAGAGAACAATTCCTTTGTAGTTTACCAGTTTGGATATAACAGCCAGCAATAGCCCCTTTACCAACTGCAAAAGTTGCTCTAACTTCAGCTTGCCCTAATGATTCTTCGACAAGATCGGGTTCAAGTAGCCCTTCCATTGCCAACTGAATATCTTCTAAGAGTTTATAAATTACTTCATATTCTCTTATGTCAACGTCATTAGCATCAGCTGCTCTCTTCGCGCCAGAAGCCAATGAGGTGTTAAATCCAATGATTACTGAACCAGATGCAGCAGCGAGATCGATATCTGTCTCAGTTATTTCTCCGGGAGCAGAAAGTAGGACTCTAACTTGAACTTCATTTTTTGGTAATTGTTCTAGTGATCCTAATATCGCTTCAACACTACCTTGAACATCAGCCTTGAGAATTAAGTTTAACTCCTTAAGTTCTCCATCATTTGCTTGAGTTGATAAGGATGATAAGCTGACTCTTCTAGAGGCCATTTGCTGAGCTAATTTTGTGGCTCTAGCATCTGTTGCTCTTTCTCCGACAATGGCTCGACCAGTTTTCTCATCAGGGTAAACTTCGAATTCATCCCCTGCAGTGGGTACTTCACTGAATCCTAGTGCTTCAACTGGGAATGATGGCCCTGCTTCTTTGATTCTAGTACCATGTTCATCAACCATTGCTCTAATTTTCCCAAGGACTGAACCCGCAGCTAAAACATCTCCAGATTTCAAGGTTCCATTTTGTACTAACAAGGTAGCCACAGGTCCTTTTGCTTTGTCTAGGTGGGCTTCAATAACAGTACCTTTTGCAAATCTATCAGGGTTAGCTTGTAGATCTTCTACCTCTGAAACTAATAAGATCATTTCGAGTAATTTATCAATGTTTTGTTTTTTGATAGCACTTACTGGAACCATAACTGTATCTCCTCCCCAATCTTCAGCAATTAAATCTTTTTCTGATAGTTCCTGCTTTACTCTGTCTGGAGAAGCCCCTTCTTTGTCAATTTTATTTATTGCAACAACTATTGGTACTTTTGCAGCTCTTGCATGACTGATAGCTTCAAGTGTTTGAGGTCTGCAACCATCATCTGCAGCAACTACAAGAACAGCCACATCTGTAACCTTTGTACCCCTTGCTCTCATTGCAGTAAAGGCTTCATGACCAGGGGTATCAAGAAAAGTTAATTTTTTCTTTTGAGATTCATGTTCAAATTCAACTTGATAAGCTCCTATGTGTTGAGTGATGCCCCCTGCTTCCCCCGAAGCTACTCTTGATTCTCTAATGGAATCTAAAAGACTTGTTTTGCCGTGATCTACATGACCCATCACTGTAATAACAGGCGGTCTTCTTATTAAATTATCAATATCATCAGATTCAATCATATCAACTGTTTTCTCAGCAGCTTCTTGGATATCATCTTGTAAAACAGGCACCCCAAATTCTTCTGCTACTGTTTCGATAGTTGCTAAGTCAAGTGATTGAGTAACAGTTGCTGTTATGCCTTTGAAGAAAAGAGATTTTATTATTTCAGAACTTTCAAGGCTTAATTTATCAGCTAATTCTTGAACAGTTAAATTATCTTCGGGAACTATTATCATTTCAGGTCTTACTTGTTTGGCCTCTTTGGCAGCCTTTAATTCCATTGCTCTCCTTTTCTGCCTTTGTCTTGTGGTCTCTTTTTTCTTCTTCTTAAATTGTTTAATAGATTTTTGAGATTTAGTTTCTTCAGACTTTTCTTTCTTAGGACGCGCCAGACTTGCTGATAAAATTGAAATTTTCTCTCCTGAATATCCACTGGTTTCAGATGTTAATGAATCATCATTTTCACCGATAATGTGCACTTTCTGCCTTTGTTTTTGATGATTTTTACTTCTTAATGCTTCAAGTTTTGCGCTATCATCCCAATCTGTCTTTCCAGGTTTCTTTGAACTATTTGAAAATGTTCTATGAGGAGGTTTTTTGGAACTTGGAGTAGCATGTGGATGACTATTAGGCGCTTTTGCCTTCTGCTTAGGTGCATCGATATTTTGTTTTGCGTTGTTCTTTATACCTAGGTTTTCTTTCTCAGATTTATTATTTTTTTGAAGTTGTAAAAGTTCGTTAGGTGATACTGGCTTCCTAATCCCAGAGGAATTTTGGCCATTGAATTTAGAACCAGGCCTATTATTGGGGATGCCAGGTCTGTTGGGAGAAACAGGTCTATTGGGATTGCCTTGCCTATTAAATGAGCCAGGTCTGCCTTGATCTGAAGGTTTGTTTCTTAAACCAGGCCTATTATTGGGGATGCCAGGTCTGTTGGGAGAACCAGGTCTATTTGAGGCAGTTTGTTTAAAAGCAATGTTTTGCTTATTATTATTTAGCTTATTTGTATTTATTTTTGGATCATTTCTTCTTATTGGAGCTCCAACGAGCTCAGGTGTTTTCAATCTATTATTAAAATTGTTTGTTTTAAGTTTGTTCGTATTTTGATCAGGTTTGTTTGGTAGTCGTCTGTTATTCCCTCCACTTGATATGTTCTGGGAAGATTCATTAGATTTAACATTATTATTTATATTTTTAGGCTTTGCAATTAATTGAATAGGAGGTTTTGCCGGACTTTTGATAGGTGGAGTTGTGTTATTTTCGAAATTTTTTTTATCTTGGTTTAAATTCTGTGAAGATTTACTATTTATTTTTGTATTCGTAAGATTTGCTCGAGATTGTGAACTATTAATAATATTTGGTTTATTGGGATTTTGAAGTTGATTTGAAATTATTTTTACATTCTCAGGCTTGTTAAGTGGTTTTATCAATAAGGGTTTTATGTTTGAATTATCTTTGAGAGGGTTCCCTTTTTTAGAAGAAATAAAAGGAGATTTATCTTCTTTGTTTTGTTTGAAATTATCTTTTTTAATTGAAGGTTTATTAATGGAAAGTATTTTTTTATCTGAATTTTTTTTATTAATAAGATTTTTAATTTTTTTTGCCTCTTCTGCACTAATAGAACTGCTGTGGCTTTTTACTGAAATTGAAAGTTTTTGAGCGGCGTCCAGTACATCTTTATTTTCCAGATTTAAGTCTCTGGAAAGTTCGTAAATTCTGATTTTATCGCTGATAGTCATTTAATCTGATTTGTACTCTTTTGAAATTGAAGAGGATTTAATTTAATTATATTCCCTTAATGGGGATTGTTATTGTAGCTTGTAATTTCTTTTTCAAGAATTTCAACAAATTCAGGTTCTAAAAATGTTTTTAAAGCTTTTTGTAGCTTCTTTTTGATCTTGGAATCTGAATAGCATTTTTTTGACTTGCAAATGTAAGCTGATCTCCCCATTCCTTTTTGAAGCATGATGCCTTGCTTATAATCTTTAGTAATTTTTAAAAGATCTTTCCGATCATATGTTTTTCTACATGAAATGCATACACGCAAAACAGGAATTTGTTGTATCACCGTTTTTTCTCCTCTTTGGCAGATATCTCAGTATCTTGAACAGTCTCTAATGGATCATTATCTGTGAATTCTTCCCCTTCGTATTGTTCCTCTCCATATTCTTCTTCATCTTCGGGAAGGGGATAAAGCTCTCTTAATCTTGCATCTTCTGCAGCACGCTCAGCTTGCTCTGCTTCTAATCTTAGTTCAGCTTCTCTCTGGAGATTCTCTTCTTCTTCCCTTTGAATGATTAATTCAGAGACTGCAGCATCTTCTGCTTCCTGATCGTATTCATGTGAGTTTTTAACGTCAATCTTCCAACCAGTTAATCTTGCGGCAAGTCTTACATTTTGACCTTCTCTACCAATTGCGAGACTTAATTGATCAGGTGGAACTAGTACGTGCGCATGTTGCCCTGCTGGGTCTACAAGTCTTACTTGATCGACTTTCGCAGGACTTAAAGAGTTTAAAATATATTGAATTGGATTAGATGACCATTTAATAACATCAATTTTTTCTCCTCTTAATTCATTTACTACTTGTTGTATTCTTGCTCCTCTTGCTCCAATACAGGCACCTACAGGGTCCACTTCTTCTTCGGCACTATCAACAGCAACTTTTGTTCTTGGCCCAACAGCTCTTGACGGAGGGTTGGCTTCTCTTGAAACAGCAACAATTTTCACTGTGCCTTCTTGAATTTCCGGGACTTCATTTTCAAACAAATAAACCACTAAACCAGCATTTGCTCTACTTACAAAAAGTTGCGGCCCTTTTCTTGCAATTTCGCTAACTTCCTTCAAAAATACTTTGAAAGTTGCATTTGCTCTATAATTATCATTTGGTAATTGATCTCTCTTGGGAAGTTCGGCCTCTACTTCAGGTCTACCAATACCCGAACTAACTCCCATAATGACTGATTGTCTTTCAAATCTTATAACTCTTGCAGTTAAAACAGGATCTTCCAAATCGGCAAATTCTTCTTGGATCATTTTTCGTTGTTGATCTCTTAATTTTTGGGCTAAAACTTGCTTTGTTGTTGAAGCAGCCATTCGCCCAAAATCCTCTTTTTCTGGAGTAACGTCTAAAACAACTGTGTCACCTATTTGAGCATCATCGGCTACTTGTTTAACTTCTACAAGAGATATTTGATGATCTTCGCTCTCAACTTCTTCAACAATTATTTTACTCGATAATATCCTATAACCTTCTTCATCTAGATCTAGTCCAACATCAAAATTACTAAAATATTCTTCATCAAATGGATCTTGGTTAACTCCAATGTAAAAAGTTTTTCTATATTTTTCGTATCCTTTTAATAAAGCTTCGCGTAAGGCTAATTCCACGATATTAGGAGGTAACTTTTTTTCCTCACTAATGTCTTCAATAAGATTGTTTAAACCTGGGAGAATAACTAATGCCATCTATGATGGGAAATTGAATAATGGTTGAAAATAATTAATCTTGTAATTTACAGAGACTAATTTTTAGTACTTCATCAAAAGGGATTTTTTTAATCTTACCTTTTATGTTAATGGCTAAATAATCTTTAGACTTTTCATAAAGTAAACCATTCAGAAATTTTATTTTTGAATTCTTTTGGTTTAACTCAACATTAACTGGAAAACCTTTAAAAGTTTTGAAGTCTCTTTCTGAGGTTAGTTCATCACTGACCCCTTGACTACTAATTTCTAACACATATGAACAATTTAAAAGATTTGACTTTTCTATTTCGTCAGATACTGGGGTATTAAATAGCGCACAATCATCTAAGGAAATGTCATCCCCATTAGTTTTTCTTATAGTTATTTTAATAACTATTGGATTTTGATAAGTTTGTACATTTAAACCGCAAATTTCTAAATCCCGCTCATTAGCAACTTTTTCTAATAAAGCTTCTAGTTTATTTTTGTTTTCTTTATTCAAATTTATTTATAGATTGATTTAAAAATTATTTTCACACATTAAGAAGTTTTTTTAGAGAAAAATTTAAAAAATTTGCATTTTATGGATGTAAACAAAAAAACAACAATAATCTCTTTCTTCAATTAGATTTATTAAATAAACTCAAAAACTATTAACGAAATGAAGTATCTCAAGATTAAATTTATTAATTTAATCCAAATATTCATTGTTATTTGTTTTTGCATACTCAATTTCTTTCAAGATGCTGAAGTTTTAGCTTTAAATTCTTTTGAAAGTCATAATTTCGTATCATCCGCAGTTAAAAGTATTGGCCCTGCAGTTGTAAAAATTGACACTGAGCGCTTGGTAGAGAGGCAACAATTTGATCCTACTTTACTTGACCCTCTATTAAGGGATTTACTTGGCGAGCAAGGCATTACTCCTGAAAGAGAGAGAGGACAAGGCTCTGGGGTTATCATTAATGAGAATGGTTTGGTTCTTACAAACGCCCATGTCGTAGAAAGAGTTGATAATGTTTCAGTTACTTTGGCAGATGGATCTATTTGTGATGGTGAAGTTTTGGGCACGGATACAGTAACTGATCTTGCTTTAGTAAAAATTGATGAAGATACTTATTCTGGTTTTGCTCCACTTGGAAATTCTGAAGATCTTGAAGTTGGGGATTGGGCAATAGCTCTTGGTACTCCCTATGGTCTTGAAAAAACAGTTACCTTAGGGATTGTAAGCAGCCTGCATAGGGATATTAATAGTTTAGGATTTTCAGATAAAAGGTTGGATCTTATTCAGACTGATGCGGCAATAAATCCAGGAAATTCTGGGGGACCACTCATAAATTCCAATGGCGAGGTAATTGGAATAAATACATTAGTAAGAAGTGGCCCTGGAGCTGGTTTAGGTTTTGCGATTCCCATCAATCTAGCTAAAAGTGTTTCTGATCAGCTACTCAAAAATGGGGAAGTTATTCATCCATATTTAGGGGTACAATTAATTTCTTTAAATCCTAGAATTGCTAAAGAACATAATCGAGATCCCAATTCTCTAGTGCAATTACCCGAAAGAAATGGAGCTCTAATTCAATCAGTAATACCTAATAGCCCCGCTGAAAAAGCTGGTTTAAGAAGAGGCGATTTAGTAATAGCAGCCGAAAATATCTCTATAAATGAGCCTAAAACTTTACTAGATGAAGTTGAAAAAGCTCAGATAGGAAAAGTATTTCTTTTAAATATTTTGAGAGATAATAAAGAGATACAGATAAATATCAAACCAGAACCTCTCCCAGGTTTGACATAAAGCACCCATTGAAATTTAATAATCTATAACAATTAGAGAAAAAGATTTTGGATTCACAAACTCAAATGAAACAAGTAGTTGCTGATGCAGCAATAAGGGAAGTAAAGAGTGACATGATTCTTGGATTAGGTTCTGGATCTACAGCTGCGTTAATGATAAAAAGCCTTGCGGATGAAATTCGTTCTGGAAAACTCCAAAATATAAGAGGTGTTGCAACTTCTTTTCAATCAGAAGTTTTAGCTCTTGAACTGGATATCCCGCTTATCGATTTAGCTTCTGTATCTCAAATTGATCTAGCTATTGATGGAGCAGATGAAGTTGATCCAGGATTTCAATTAATAAAAGGAGGAGGAGCATGCCATGTTAGGGAAAAGTTAGTAGCATCTAAAGCTAATCAGTTATTGATTGTTGTTGATGAAACTAAACTCGTACAAAATCTAAATCAATCTTTCCCTTTACCTGTAGAAGTTCTTCCAAATGCTTGGAAGCAAGTTCAGGAAGTCATTTCAGAAATGAATGGCAGTTCTTCTTTAAGAATGGCTATTAAAAAAGCTGGCCCAGTTGTTACTGACCAAGGCAATCTCATCCTAGATGTATTATTTAAGGATGGTATTAATAATCCAAAAGACATTGAAATGAAGATTAATAATATTCCTGGAGTATTAGAAAATGGATTATTTGTTGATCTTACAGACAAAGTATTAGTTGGTAAAATTGAAGATAACATTCCGAGGGTTTACTCACCCTCAAGAGCTTGCTAATCTTCAAATCTTATTTCTACAGAGCTAGCATGGCTATGTAAGCCTTCACTTTTAGCAAGATTAATAATATCGAGGCTATTAACTTTTAAACTTTCTTCATTAAATTCTATTATTGAGGTATTTTTCATAAAAGTTTCAACCCCTAAAGAACCGCTAAATCTAGAATTTCCTGACGTAGGTAAAGTATGATTTGGTCCAGCAAGATAATCTCCAACGGCTTCTGGAGTCCATTTTCCTAAAAATATCGCTCCTGCATTTTCAATACTTGCAAGAATCTTTTTTGAATCTATCGTAAGGATTTCTAAATGTTCAGGGGCAAAGTTATTGCTTAATTCGACACATGATTCGTAATTCTCGCAAATCACAATTAAACCCCAATTTTTTATTGATTGCATGCAAATTTCTTTTCTTGGATGATCATCTATTTTTTTTATAAAGTTCTTCCAAAACTTCTTTTGCCTGGTTCTTTGATGTAGTTAAAAGTATTGATGAAGCTAAAGGATCATGTTCTGCTTGCGCTAGTAGATCAGATGCAATATGAGTACTCTGAGCTGTTTCATCTGCAATGATTAATATTTCACTTGGACCAGCTAAAGAATCAATCCCTGTAGAGCCATAAATGAGTTTTTTCGCAGTCGTAACATAAATATTCCCTGGACCTGAAATAACATCAACTTTATTGATTTGATTTGTGCCAAATGCTAAAGCACCAATTGCTTGAGCTCCTCCAATTCTAAATACTTTATTGATCCCTGATAAGTGAGCTGCAGCTAAAACAGTTTTGTTTATTTCCCCTTCTTTATTCCCGGGAGATACCATTATAATATCTTCTACTCCTGCTACTTTTGCAGGTATAGCATTCATCAATACTGTACTTGGATAAGCAGCTCTACCTCCAGGAATATAAATACCTGCATTTTTAACTGGTCTCCATCTTCTTTGAACGATATCACCATATTCACCTTTTATAGTGAAAGATTGAGGAATTTCTTTTTCATGGAATTTTTGAATTCTTTCATGAGCTACCACAAGTGATTGCTTCAAATTGTTATCGATTTCATCCCATGCATTTTTTATTTGATCCGCACTAACTTGCATAGGGTTAGGGTCGAAACCATCAAATTTTTTTGTATATTTTTCTACCGCTATATCTCCAGAAATTTTTACATCTTGAATAATTTCTTCAACAATTTTACTTATCTTATTATTGTTTTCTGAATTAGTTCGAGTAGAAATCCTTTTTAATTCTTCAATAGCCTCTTTTTTTTTATTTATGATCTTCATTTGCTTAATTTTTTCAAATAGAAAGGCTCAAAACCCAATTTAATATCTTCTAAATTATATATGATTGATTAGTAGTCGATTTATTTGTTATGATAAGTATCTTCTATTTATGCACCCTCTGTGGCTAACAACAAATCAGCAAAAAAGAGAATACAAATTGCCGAAAGAAATCGTTTAATAAATAAGTCATATAAATCTACTGTTAGGACTTTAACCAAAAAAACCTTAGAGAACTGCGAAAAATATAAAAAAAATCCTAATGAGGATAATAAAAATTTAGTGAAAATAAGTCTTAATAAAGCTTTTAGCTTAATTGATAAAGCAGTTAAAAAAAATGTTCTTCACAAGAACAACGGCGCTAATAAAAAATCGAAAATCAATAATTTTGTAAAAACTACTCTTACCACTAAGTAAAAAGACGGGTCATAATAATGAGCGATATAGAACTCATAGATTCACACTGTCATTTAATATTTGAAAATTTTGAGAAAGATCTTGAAGATGTTGTTTTAAGATTGCGTTCAAGAGGTATAAAAAAATTAGTTCATGCTTGTTGTGAATTAACAGAAATTCCAAAGTTGAAAAAAATATCCCATGAATTTAATGAAATTTACTATTCGGTTGGTTTGCATCCGCTAGAAGCAAAAAAATGGGAACAAAGTTCAAAATCTCTTCTAAGAAAATCAGCTCTAGAAGATAGACGAGTTGTAGCTATTGGGGAATTAGGGTTGGATTTTTTTAAAAACGAAAATAAAACTCAGCAGATTGAAGCACTTATTCCGCAAATGGAATTAGCTTATGAACTTCAATTGCCCGTAATTATCCATTGCAGAGATGCTGCAAATGAAATGATTGAAATATGTAGTGATCTCTCTAAAAAAGGAAAATGTCCTGATGGTGTACTTCATTGTTGGACAGGAACACCAAAAGAAATGAAGCATTTCTTGGATTTTGGATTTTACATCAGTTTTAGTGGTATAGTCACCTTCCCAAAAGCATATGAAATTCATGAGTGTGCCAAAATAGTCCCAAATGATAAATACTTAATTGAAACTGATTCACCATTTTTAGCTCCTGTCCCTCATAGGGGTAAAAGAAATGAACCTGCGTTTGTTGAAAATGTTGCCAATTTTATGGCAGATTTGAGATCTACTGAATTAGCTACAATTGCTAGAGAGTCATATAAGAATGCTGAAGATTTGTTTAAATTTGACTTGTTAAGTAGACGCTGAAGCTGGTAGGATTAGAAATTACTGGAAATTTTTCTTAATTTTTTGACTTTAACAAACACAGTTATCATTTATCAGCATTAAAAAAAATTAATTCTTATTATTAGATTGTTTTTTTTGTTGAAATCGAGATTTAATTGTTGATTTCATTTTGCGTGACAAGTTAAAAGACTAATTATTGAGTAAATTAAAAGTAAATAGTAAATCTCACAAAATCGCAGGTTTTCTTGGATGAGCAGTAGCGCTTTACAGGTAGCAAAAACAGACACTTATCTACCAGATTTAGTTGAAGTACAAAGAGCAAGCTTTAAATGGTTTTTGGAAAAGGGTTTAATAGAAGAATTACAAAATTTTTCCCCTATTTCTGATTACACAGGTAAATTAGAATTGCACTTCATCGGCGAGGAGTATAGGTTAAAAAGACCAAGGCATGATGTTGAGGAAGCAAAAAGAAGAGATGCTACATTTGCATCTCAGATGTATGTAATTTGCAGGTTAATTAATAAAGAGACAGGGGAAATTAAAGAACAAGAAGTATTTATTGGCGAACTACCGTTAATGACTGAAAGAGGAACTTTCATTATTAATGGAGCAGAAAGAGTTATTGTTAATCAAATTGTTCGAAGCCCTGGAGTATACTTCAAAGATGAACTGGATAAAAATGGTCGAAGAACTTACAACGCTAGCGTTATTCCTAATAGAGGAGCATGGTTAAAATTTGAGACTGACAAAAATAATTTACTTTATGTAAGAGTTGATAAAACTAGAAAAATTAATGCTCATGTTCT